>DATHKS010000089.1:0-9443 GCA_035488975.1 Chitinophagaceae bacterium
AGTGGAGGTGAAGAACAACAAACTCACCGGCATTCTCATCGACAATGCGGTCGACCTCGTTACCTCCTTCATCCCCGGCCCTACTGCCGACAATGCGAAGGAGATGCTGCTGCGTGCGCAGTCGAATTGCTTCTCCGTCGGTCTTACAACATTGGATGACTGCGGTCTCGATTTCACGCAGGTCCTATTCCTCGATAGCCTGCAGAAGACCGGTGATCTGAAGATGCGCATCTACGCCATGCTAAGCGATGCGAAGAAGAACTATGAGTTTGCCTTCAGCAAGGGAAAGATAAAGACAGACCTGCTCGATGTACGCGCCTTCAAGGTATATGCGGATGGCGCGCTTGGTTCGAGGGGTGCATGCCTCCTGCAACCCTATAGCGATAAACCGGGTTGGAGCGGGTTTCTTTTGAGTAACGAGGAGCATTTCGATTCGGTTGCAGCGCTGCTTTCTCAGAAAGGATTCCAGATGTGCACACATGCCATCGGCGATAGCGGCAACCGCACGATGCTGAAGATCTATGCAAAGTACCTGAAAGGCAAGAACGATCTCCGCTGGCGCATAGAACATGCACAGGTGATCAATGAAAATGATTTCAAATTATTCGGCGAGAACAATATCGTTCCATCGGTCCAGCCCACTCACGCTACATCCGATATGTATTGGGCAACCGACCGGTTAGGTAAGGAACGGGTGAAGGGCGCGTATGCGTATCAACAACTGTTGAAACAAAATGGCTGGTTGCCTCTCGGCACCGATTTCCCCGTAGAGGACATTTCTCCTTTTAAGACGTTCTATGCAGCCGTTGTACGCAAGGATGCGAAGGGCTATCCCGATGGCGGGTATCAAATGGAGAACGCATTATCGCGCCGCGAAGCATTGTGCGGCATGACCATCTGGGCAGCGAAGGCCAACTTCGAAGAGAACGAAAAAGGAAGTCTCGAACCGGGCAAGTTCGCCGACTTCATCCTGCTCGATAAGGACATCATGAAGGTGGACGAAAAAGATCTGCTGGGATTGAGGGTGAGGTTTACGTATGTTGGGGGGAAGAAGGTGTACGGCGAATAACCAATTTGATAATTTGGCAATTTGACAATGTACCAATGATCTTTATCAGTGAAGTCATTCCCGATCGGAGCACGCCACATTACCAAATTGTCAAATTGTCAAATTACCTAATTGGCTACTTTTCGTATATTTGCCAGATGATTTGGAACGAAACCCGGTCAGTCCGTATAGCCATCCTTGACCTCTATGAAGGCCACGCAAATCAGGGTATGCGTTGCATCCGCCAGATAATAAAAGACTGGTCGCAGCAAAAGGATCTTACCGTCGAATGCACGGAATTCGATGTGCGGCAAAAAAATGAACTTCCCGACAAATCCTTCGATGTCTATATTTCCAGCGGCGGTCCCGGCGATCCGCTTTCTACGCGCTTCGACGACTGGGACATTGCCTGGTGCAAGTGGGTGAACGAAATGATGCGATGGAATGACAACCCCGCCAATACACAAAAGAAATATATCTTCTTCATCTGTCACTCCTTCCAATTGGCTTGCCGCTATTTCAATGCGGGCCTGGTGTGCAAACGGAAGTCAACGGCATTCGGTGTATTCCCTGTGCATATGCTCACCGCCGGAAAGGAAGAAGTGGTATTCGATGGTCTTCGCGATCCCTTCTATGCCGTGGATAGCCGCGACTACCAGGTGATACAACCCAATCATGGCTTGCTGGATCAAATGGGCGGGCAATTGTTGTGTATAGAAAAAAGCCGGCCGCATGTTCCCTACGAACGGGCCGCAATGGGTATCCGTTTCAATGAGTACATGATCGGCACACAATTTCACCCCGAGGCGGATGCCATCGGCATGAGCAGCCACTTACAGAAAGAAGAGAAACGCCAGACCGTTATCGATAGCTATGGCGAAGACAAGCTGGAGAGCATGCTCGAACAACTGAACGATCCCGATAAAATTCTCTGGACATATGAACATGTTCTTCCGAATTTCCTCAACCAATCCGTGGGGTTGCTTCAAGAGGTAGCTGCGTGAGAAATTCAAAAGTCAAAAGTAAAAATTAAAAAATAGCTCGCGATGGGCAGAAGAGGCTTCATTTGCGGTAGTCTCCACATCCTGTGCTTCGCTGAATTTTGAAATGAACTGCGGCTTTGACCCCCTACATATACATGCCTGTACAACGACTAAAGTTTCGTCTGCCTGTCGGGAAGCATTTTTGAATTTTGACTTTTGACTTTTGAATTGGATAGCCTCTTCTGCCCATCGCGAGCTATTTTTGAATTTTGACTTTTGAATTTTGAATTTCGAATTTCGAATTCGTTATCTTCAACTATAAACCCTCCACATGATACCGGTTACGCGTGCCGCCTTCAACCAAGCTTTTACACCGGAGACCTACCAGGCGTTCCTGCAGGAGTTGAATAGCTTTCATGCCGGCGCCATCGAGTTTCGTGTCGCCGAAACGCCCGTGTTCGTGCCAAAGGATTTCACAGCCAAGATCATCGATGCATGCGAAAGTATTGTCGATATCATTATCGATCCTAAATTCAAAGCACTAACGGCAAAGGCCATTCCGGAAAATCTTCATGTCCCGGGGGAAACCGATCATTCTCATTTCATCGCCTTCGATTTCGGTATTTGCCTGAATGAAGAAGGGCAATACGAGCCGCAGCTTATCGAGATGCAGGGGTTTCCTACCCTTTTCGCATACGAGGTGCTCATCGACGATGTATTCAGGAAACACTTCAAGGTGCCGCCCAATTTTTCCGCCTATCTCGGCGGCCATAACCGCGAGACCTATCTGCAACTCCTCAAGGAGATCATACTCGGAAATCAAGCCCCGGAAAATGTGATCCTGCTTGAGATATTCCCCCATCAGCAGAAGACGCGCATCGATTTCTATTGTACGGAAGACTATGTCGGGATAAAAACGGTTTGCATTACCGAGCTCATCAGGGAAGGACGGCAATTATTCTATCTGAAGGATGGCAAGAAGACCCAGGTGAAGAGGATCTACAACCGGGTGATCTTCGACGATCTCTTTCAGCAGCCGGCAGAAGTGCAGGAAAAGGGAAAGATCTTTTTCGAAGAACTCGATGTAGAGTGGGTACCGCATCCTTCCTGGTTCTACCGCATCAGCAAATACACACTGCCCTTCATCCGGCATCCCTACGTGCCACAGACATTTTTTCTCAATGAAGTGAAACAGCTGCCGACCGACCTCGAGAATTATGTATTGAAACCCTTGTTTTCCTTTGCCGGGCAGGGTGTGGTGATCGATGTGACGATGGAGGACATCGATAGGGTAAAGGACCCCGAAAACTGGATACTGCAGCGCAAGGTGAAATATGCCGAGGTGATCAAGACACCCGATGTTCCCGCAAAGGCCGAGATCAGGATATTCTATTTCTGGAAAGACGGAGAGGCGCGTCCCGTTCCCGCGAACAACCTCGCCCGCCTGAGCAAAGGAAAGATGATCGGCGTGAGGTACAACCAGGACAAGGAATGGGTGGGAGGAAGCTATTGTCTATTTGAAAAATAATTTATGCAAAACATAAAAGATATCAAGGACAGGGAATTGGTTCCGGGCATCATGGCCAAGCTCATACATGGGGACAAATGTTCACTCTCCATCGTTACCATTGAGAAGGGAACGACAATGAAGATTCATCAGCACATGCATGAGCAGATCACGTATATCATCGATGGCGTACTTGAAATGGTAATAGGAGGTGAAAAAATGTCGATGCCCCCTGGCACCGTACACGTCATTCCATCCAATATGCCTCATGGCGCATATGCAGTTACGGAGGTGAAGGTGATTGATGTGTTTAGTCCGGTGAGGGAGGACTACAAGTGAGAGTTTGATTTTGGAAGGGATCCTCAACGTGAATCGTGAAACGTCAATCGTGAATACAACACCCTATAATGAGAATATTCGAATCGAGCAAGATCTTGTTCTAATCGATTCGAATGTCGTGATAGCGGAGTGTGGTATTCACGATTGACGTTTCACGATTCACGTTCTTTATTCACGTTTGTCTAGCTTGGTCTTGATCTCCATCAACTTCGCCTGGAATGGATTCAACGGCGCAGGCTTATTTTTTTGCACCTGCTTCTGTCCCTGGACTGGCGTGGCCGCCGCAGGTTGACTACTATCTTTCATCGACAACGCGATCCGTTTCCTGGAGGCATCCACCTCCACTACCGTTACCATCACCTTCTGGTTGAGCTTGACGGCCTCATTCGGATCAGAGATGTAGCGGTTGCTCAGGTGCGAAATGTGAACGAGGCCATCCTGCTTCACACCCACATCTACAAATGCACCGAAGTTGGTAATGTTCGTCACGATTCCCGGTATCCTCATGCCTGGCTTCAGATCCTCCATGGTGCTGATACCATCGGCAAAGCGGAACTCTTCGATCACTGGTCTCGGATCACGTCCGGGCTTCTCGAGTTCCTTCAGGATATCCTCTATTGTGAACTGACCAATGGTCTCCGACACAAAATCCTTTGCATGTATATCCTTCCGGATCGCGGGATCCCGGATCAATTCGGGCACGCTGCTATGGACCTTCGCGGCCATGGCCTCAACGATATGATAGCTCTCCGGGTGCACGGCTGAGTTATCAAGCGGGTTGGCCGCACCGGCCACACGCAAGAAACCGGCGCTTTGTTCGAAAGCCTTCGGCCCGAGCATCGAAACCTTCTTCAATTCATCGCGACTCTTGAAACCGCCGTTCTTCGAGCGGTAGTCGACGATATTCTTCGCAACGGACGAACTCAGTCCCGATACATACATCAACAAATGCTTACTCGCGGTATTGAGATCCACACCGACAAAATTGACACAACTCTCCACCACCTGGTCCAGCGCCTCCTTCAGGCGCGACTGGTTCACATCATGCTGGTATTGTCCAACTCCTATACTCTTCGCATCGATCTTTACCAACTCACTCAGTGGATCGAGCAGGCGCCGGCCGATGCTGATGGCGCCGCGAACGGTGACATCCTCATCGGGGAATTCATCGCGCGCTACCTCGCTGGCAGAATAAATGGAGGCGCCGCTTTCATTGACCATGAAGATGGCAATGGGCTTACCGAAGTCGATGCTCCGCACAAGCTGATCCGTTTCCTTACTGGCCGTGCCATTTCCATATCCTATGGCCTCGATATCATATTTCGCCACCAATTCTTTCAATGTATGCACCGCTCCCTGCCAGTCATTCTGCGGTGCATGCGGAAAGATCGTCTGGTACTTCAGGAACCCGCCCTGCTGATCCAGGCAAGCTACCTTACAACCCGAACGAAAACCGGGATCGAGCGCCATCACCCGCTTATGACCGAGCGGCGAGGCGAGCAATAGCTGCCGGAGATTCTCGGCAAACACACGGATCGCTTCCTCATCCGCCTTCGTCTTGCTGGCCATCCGGAACTCCGTTTCTATGGCCGGTTTCAATAACCGGCTGAATGAATCTTCAATGGCGATTCCTACTTCCCGTGAAGCAGATGTATTTTTTTTAAGAACGACCCTCTTCAATTCCTCCGCAGCCTTTTCCTTCTCCACGCTGATATCCATTATGAGGAAGCCTTCCTTTTCTCCGCGCCGGATGGCCAGTACGCGATGCGAAGGACACTGTGCAAGAGGTTGCTTGAAGTCGAAGTAATCGCGGTACTTCTGCGCATCGGCCTCGTCTTTCTTCGTGCTTAACACGCGGGAGGAGAATACAGCTTCCGCTGCAAATAATTTGCGCACGAGGTTTCGTGCCTGTTCGTCTTCCGCTATCCGCTCGGCAATGATATCCCGCGCACCCTGCAGGGCCTCCTTGCTGTCCTTCACCTGGTCGTTAAGGAATGGCAATGCGGCCTGTTCCACATCCATTTCGTCCTGCGTCATTAATAAAGTAGCCAATGGCTCGAGTCCTTTCTCGATGGCCATCGATGCCTTCGTCTTGCGCTTCGGTTTGAATGGTAGATAAATATCCTCGAGCTCCGTGGCGCTCACACACTCGGTGATGCGTTTCCTCAATTCGGGCGTCAGCTTTCCCGCCTCTTCGATCGTCTTGATCACCGTTTCCTTCCTCTTCTCCAGTTCATTGAAATACTTAACCTGGTCGATCACCGCTCCTATCACCACTTCGTCAAGGTTGCCGGTGGCTTCTTTCCTATAGCGGGCAATGAAGGGAATGGTCGATCCTTCAGTATGCAGGTCATGGATATTGTTGACCTGCTTGAGGGAAAGATTGAGTTCGGCAGAGATATTCTGCAAATATTTGAGCTCCATAGGTATTCACGTTTGGGGGAGCAAATGTAAAGGTAGCAGGAATAGAAAAAAATTTGTTTGTTTCAACGGCAATAAAGAAGGAAATACTACATTTGATAGAATTTAGGCGTAACTAAAAATTAATTAAAGGATGACTAAAACAATAGCTCTTTACGGAGTGATGCTGCTTTGTTCCCTTCAAACTTTACAAGCCCAGCAGGAGGGTAAGATGGAAACGGACCGGCCGGATCAGACCGAGTCTCCCTATATTACCAAATTGAAGTATTTGCAAGGCGAGATCGGCTTCAATATCGAAAAGGCGAATGGCCTCACCACGCTGGTCCACCCGACCGCCCTTTGGAAATATGGACTGAGCAAACGCTTCGAGCTACGCCTGATCACTCAGGTCATTTCTGTCAAGACCCCCCTCATTATTCCCGCCGGCAACACGATCAACACCGGTCTGCTTCCGGTGCAACTCGGCGGCAAGCTCGCCCTCTTCGAGGAAAAGGGGCTTCTCCCGAAGACATCGTTGCTCTTTCACGTCGCCCCGGCAAAACTCGCCAGCAAGAAATTCCAGGCGCAGAAATGGGCGCCCAATTTCCGCTTTTCCATGCAAAACAGCCTCTCGAAGAATATCAGTCTCGGCTACAACCTGGGCGCCGAATGGGATGGAGAATCCGATACCCCTTTTTGGATCTATACGCTTGCAACCGGCTTCAACCTGGGTAACAAATGGTATACCTATACCGAAGTATTCGGCTCGGTGAGAAATAAGGAACATGCGGAACACAATGCCGATATCGGCTTTGCCTATAGCATCAACGATGACCTGCGTGCCGACATCTCCTCCGGCCTGAGCTTGATGGAGAAGAATAATTGGTATGTGGCGGTGGGGGTTTCCTTCAGATTTAGTGCAAAGTAAAAAGCAGAAAGTCAAAATTCAAAAGTCAAAATTCAAAAATACCCTCCGTGACCACGCGCGCTTGAGTATTGGCAACGTCAATCGTGAGTCGTGAATAGCGGCCTCGCTAAATCAGCCTTCTCATACAGCACGATGTTTGAATATTGATGTTGTGTATTGTCCAAATGACACCTTGGGGATTATTGTCTGGAGGTTCAAGGAACTCCTTTGGAGACTCCGGACTCCTTCGGAGAATATTTCTCTCCTCCTCCATCGGGGTCGGCTGCACCAGACCCCCGCGGGGGCAAAGGTCGCGAGGGTGGGCGCTGGTTTGCTACAAACATATTGCCCCGCTGGGGAAAACATCACGTGGGTTTGCAATGCGCGCCAACCATATTGGTCGTCTGTACCAATATCACTTCTCTGCCTGGCTGTCTGCCTCTTAATACAAACGACCCTTGCCCCAGAGGGGCAATATGTTTGTAGCAACTCAACACCCCCTACGATCCTTGCCCCAGCGGGGCAACATGTTAGAAAAGGAATGTTCCGGGAAAATCATCGAATTGTTATCAGACACGGCATTGATGATCATAAAAAATATATTTTTATGAATTGGCCGATTTTGACATGTTGCCCCTCTGGGGCAAACATCATGTGGGTTTGCAATGTGCGCCAACCATATTGGTCGTCTGTGCCAATATCACTTTTTGCCTGGCAGTCTGGTGCTTACTTGAAAATTGTCCAAAGGACCCCTTTGGGGAACATTGTGTATTTGAATATTTCTCTCCTCCTCCATCGGGGTCGGCTGCGCCAGACCCCGCCGAGACAGCACTCCTCTATCAGCCTTCGCGCATAGCACGACACTTGAGCATTGAATATTGAATATTAATTATTTTTTATTCCCGCTCCATTATCAAAACGCCTGACCATCTGTCGTGAGGCCTACTTGAACATTGAATATTGCGTATTGAATATTGAATATTTCTTGGGGTCTTCCTGAGATAAATCACTTTCTTTCTCTCTTCTTCACCACCCCCAAAAACGTTCTCTCCACTCCCACCTGCCAGCTATTCTCCGCTATCCTGGTCATATCTCCTTTCAACTGAAACCGGTGACCGATATTGACCTTCGTATTGCTGTTGAAAATGATCTGCACCGCGGGCGCCAGGTCCACATAATAGGTTCGCCTGTCAAGCGTCTGCTGCGCCAGCAGCTCGGTGTACAGGTTTACATTCGTCTGCCGGTAGTCGGTATATTCAAAAGGCAAAAGGAGGTACCCGGCCGAGAGGGAATAGTTCATCGACTGGTAGATGCGCGAAGGATTGTAGGAGGCCGGCTTATCTCCTCTCGCCCCACTCAATACCTGGCTATTACTGACCGTTGCCGATACAGCCAACTTATTCCAGAGCTGCGTGGCAATAACACCCAGTTGCGCCCCACTCTTATCGCCTCTCAGGTTCACTTCATCGTAATGGAATTTATTCCGGCTGTAGGCCAGGTCGGCGAAAAAGGCCATACGAAAATGAGTGTGGATATCATCATGTGACAGAAACCTGTACTTGCCATACACGTAAACGGATTCCCAGCGGAATCTTTCCGTAAACATATCGGCGAAGGTGAGGCCGGTATGCAGCATAATTTTCTTGCTTACCCCAAGCATCACCTCGGGCGTATAGCGCTGCATGGGCCTGTTCTCAGGGGATTGGCTGGCGATATAGTCGGCGCTAAGTTTTGCAGACAGGGAGTGCGCAGGCATATTGGATGCCGGCTCCGTGTACACGAATAGTTCCTGGCCTTTTGTCATCATCCAGCAAAAGGAAAACAGGACAGAAATAAAGATTTTCATGAGGAAATATGATCACTCCTGTATGAGCTCCCGGATCTTCTTCTCCAGTTCCTTGCCATAGAGTTCAATGCCGACCACATCGCCGTTCTTGTTGATGAGGAAAGTCGTTGGCAACTGCGAGATATTCCAGTCGCGGGCCGTCACCGCCTCCCAACCACCACGTGGATCATTCACCTGCAGCCAGGTGATCTTATCCTTTCCGATCGCCTTCTCCCAGTCCTTCTTGTCCTGGTCGAGCGATACACTGAATATCTCGAAGCCTTCCGGCTTATATTTCGCATACAATTTCGCAAGATTCTTGTTGGCTGCGCGGCACGGTATGCACCAGCTTGCCCAGAAATCGAGCAGGATAACCTTTCCCTTCAACGATGCAAGTGTCAGCGAATCTCCCGTCACCGTCGGCAATTTTATCG
>DATHKS010000090.1:0-3140 GCA_035488975.1 Chitinophagaceae bacterium
CTTGTCGTTACCTCCGCTTACGGCGAGTGTGTTGCTAAGCGTTCTTCCGGTATTATAGAACTTCGAAAAATTATCTTTCACGGCGCTATAGGGACGGGTTACGCCGTCATACTGAATGACAGGAGATCCATCCAATTTCGCACCCCAGCTATTTGTCTGGGTGAGGTTAGGATCGGCACTGGTCGGCTTTACACCAACAAGTCCGGTACCCTTATCGCCCGTACCATATTCGTATTGAAAATCTTTCATTTTCTTATCCAGTATATCCTCTACCACTGCATTGCTTCCTACTTCGATCAAAGGATTCTTGTTTCCCCTGCTGCCCTGCTTGGTTGTGATCAGGATCGCGCCCTTGGAGGCCCTGGAGCCGTATAAGGCCGCAGCCGTACCGCCTTTCAGCACAGTAATGGTCTCGATCTCATCCGGGTTAAGACTGGAGATACCATCGCCCTGGTCGGTACCACCCCACTCTCCGACAGTACCAAGGTTGCTATTGTTAAAGGGAATACCATCCACCACGATCAGTGGTGAATTATCGCTGGTGGAGTTGATCGACACGTTACCACGGAGCGTGATGCGGGTAGAGCCACCGGGGCCGGTCGCTGTACTCGTGATATCAAGCCCGGCTACTTTGCCGACGAGCGAGTTCGCAATGTTTACGGACCTGGCTTTCGTGAGTTCCTCACCTTTCACTTCACTGATGGCGTAACCGAGCGCCTTCTTTTCCTTTCGGATACCGAGGGCGGTCACGACTACTTCACTGAGTTCTGTGTTCATTCCCACCATGGAGACGGTTACATCGGTTTGACCCCTGACTCCTATTTCCTGTGTGGCATAGCCAACGGATGTAACAGTCAGTGTTGCGTTGTCCGCAGCCGTGATGGAGAAATTGCCCTCTGCATCGGTTTGAGTGGCGGTCTTCGTTCCTTTAATAGCAACAGTTGCACCCGCGAGCGGCTGCCCCGTTGACGAATTAGTCACTTTCCCGGAAATTTTCTTTTGGGCAAAAGCTGATAAGGAGAATACCAGCATAAGCAAAAGCATTAAGCTTTTCGTGGGAATTAGCTTGGCAAGCATTTTAAGTTAGTTTTAGTAAGCAAAAAAATTCAATCTCTATGTTAAAATACTAATAAATTATACTCCGGCGATCAAAAGGTATAAATTGTCGAAGAATTTGATGGAATAGTATCACTCTGTAAGCAAGTGCTACTCTTTAAAGACAAGGGGATTTGCGAAAATAGTGGTGGTAATTCAACCATCAGATGATAAAAAAATATCGTTGAAGCCTTAAAGATTGCAGAAGTCCGCAGGAAGCCTTTGCGAATGTGCGGGAATATGCCAATTTCAATTTTCAAATGTGCAAATCTGGGGCAGTTGAGTTGATAAGTTGATGAAGTTGATAGCTTGATAAGTTTCGTGCCGCGAGCGGATTCTTCCCCGGTTCAAACTCACCTGGAAAAGCAAGATCTCCTCATAACACGAAACCTATCAACCTATCAACTTTATCAACTTATCAACTTGCAACCTTCATCAACTCCCTGATCTTCGAGTGCAATGCATCACTCACCCGCCACACGGGTTGACGGAAAGTATTCTTGCAGAGTCCCATTTCGGCCAGGTAGGCCTTTACGCCACTGGGGCTGCCTTCTGCGAAGAGAGAGCCGATGATGTCGGTGTATTTATAATGGAGTTTGCGGGCGGCTTCGAATTCGCCCTGGAGAGATAATCTTACCATCGTGGAAAAATCCAGCGGATACGCATTGGCCACCACCGAGGTGACACCGTCGGCACCGAGCGCGATCATAGGGAGCGTGAGGATATCATCGCCGCTGATGACCATAAAACCGGCAGGCTTTTGCTTTATGATCTGCATCACCTGCTCGAGACTACCGCTTGCCTCCTTCGTGGCAAAAACATTCTTGCACTCGCGGGCAATGCGAAGTTGCGTCTCGGCCGTGATGTTTTGCCCAGTGCGGGAAGGAACATTATACATCATGAGTGGCAGCGGCGTGTGATCACTCAATGTCTTGTAATGTTGGAACAGGCCCTCCTGGTTGGGTTTGTTGTAATATGGAGCCACGGAAAGGATCGCATCGTATCCATCGAGATCAAAGGTCTTGAACCCTTCCAGCACCTCGTTTGTATCGTTGCCCCCGATGCCGGCCACCAGTGCCACGCGTCCGGCAGCGGTCTTGCTAACGAAAGAGAACACGGCCTGCTTGTCATCACCCTGTACCGTTGCGCTTTCACCAGTGGTGCCAAGCACGACGAGGTATTCTACCTTTCCATCGATCCAGAACTTGATCAATTTCTTAAAACTATCCCAATCGATAGTTCCATCTTCATGGAATGGAGTGACTATTGCGATACCGGTGCCGGTGAATTTTTTTGTTAGTGACATCGTACAAGTTGAAACGTGAAACGTGAATCGGTAATCGTGAATGGAAGAGTCTTCCTAGTTGGCGGTGTCCAATTAATTGAACAGTAAATTAACTGGTATAATACGCTAATTGGCTAATTGGCATATTTGCACATTTACTAATTGGCTGTTACACTTCTTCCCAGAAACCCATCTTCCCAAATTTTTCTATCCGTTCGTTGATGCGTTGATCCGGGGTCTTCTGCTTCTGTTCCCTGATCACGGGTAGAAGATATTCTTTCAGCAAGGCCGCCGCCTCATCGTAGTCCCAGTGCGCCCCGCCGATGGGCTCGCGGATGATCCCATCGATCAATCCGAACCCAAGCATCTTCTCGGCTGTGAGCCGCAGTTGTTCGGCAGCGATCTCTTTCTTATCCCAGCTGCGCCAGAGAATGGAAGAGCAGCTTTCAGGACTGATAACGGTGTACCAGGTATTCTCCATCATGAACACCTTATCTCCTACTCCAATGCCGAGGGCTCCGCCACTCGCCCCTTCTCCTATGATCACACAGATGACCGGCACCCGGAGACGTATCATCTCATAAATATTCCTTGCAATGGCTTCTCCCTGTCCGCGTTCCTCGGCTTCAAGGCCGGGAAATGCGCCGGGTGTATCTATCAGTGTAATGACGGGCTTGTTGAATTTCTCCGCGAGTTTCATCAGGCGGAGAGCCTTCCGGTATCCTTCAGGATTGGCCATCCCGAAGTTCCTGAGCTGGCG
>DATHKS010000091.1:0-7257 GCA_035488975.1 Chitinophagaceae bacterium
CACGGCAAAGGAGAATGCGGCCAGCAACACCCATGCATCGCCCTTCGAGAATTCGAGGGTGGCGAGATTACGCAGATTTCCTTTGCAGATGAGAAATAGAATGCCCGTAAGGCAGATGAGCATGCCCAGGATCTTTTGCCAACCCACTTTTTCCTTGAGGAATATCCTCGCCATTATGATGGCCATAACGGGAGAGGAAGTGGTTCCGATCAATGCCAGGTTGATGGCAGAAGTGTAGTGCCCCGCCACATAGATAAATGTGTTGAAGAGTGCGATGCCCGATAACGCCAGCCAGAAAAAGTATGGAAGATGCCGGCGAATGAGCGGCCACTCCCTCACGAATGTCCTGATGGCAAATGGAAAGAAGAGTATCGCCGCTAACGACCAGCGAAAGAAGCATAGAGCTATCGGTGGTATGTCCTGGTACACGGCCCGGGCGACAATGAAATTTCCGGACCAGATAATGGTCGTAAGGATTGCGAAAAACACTCCTTTTAAAACGTTTTTTTCTCTCAATTTAGTCCTGGTTGTCAGTGATGTGCGAAGTCTAGCTCAAATTCGCCTTTTATTCGTTCTATCGGGGGATTGAAGTAGCCGTACCGCAGGTTGGGAAACTCTTCTCTAAGCAATTCCTGGAGTTGCTTCACGCCCATGCATTCTCCCGTATCCGTAACGCCGATCTTTCCCAGGTACCAGTCCGGATCGATATTGAAATTGCGCCATTGGATCATCTTCAACCCCGTTTCTCTTATCAGTTTCCTCAATGCCTCGTACTCGGCTATGCTATCCGTCATACCCGGGAATACGAAGTAGTTGATGGATGTCCAGCCACCGAAACTGTTCACCACCTTAAGGCTCTCGACGATATCTTCGAATACGTAGTTATTCGGCCGGTAGTACGGCATGTATATTTCCGAACGGGCGCTATTCGTGCTCACGCGGATGGAATCGAGCCCGGCCTCGCAGAGTTTGCGCACGGCATCCGGCTTGGAACCATTGGTATTGATATTGATGCTGCCCTTCGTGGTGTGTTTTCTTATTTCCTTTATGGCCACGCTGATGGTCTCCCACATGAGCAATGGCTCGCCTTCACATCCCTGTCCGAAGCTGACGATCGGGTAGGGCGCCGATTCGAGGTGTGGCACTGTGTATTCCACGATCTCTTCGGCAGTAGGCTTGAAGGTAAGACGGTCCTGTGTTGAAACGATCGTTTCCTCATCCGGCTGCAATGAGATGCAGCCGACGCAATTTGCATTGCAGGCAGGAGAAGCGGGTATCGGGCATTCCCAGCGGCCAAGGAAATAGTTGCGGGCGGCGGGGCAATGATACGTGAGTGCACAGTTGTTGGCAAGATGATTCACCAACCTGTTGTGAGGATAAGCGCTCGTCATCTTTTTTACATTCTCCTCTACCAGCGACTGATCATACCCCTCGCTATCCTGGCGTATATCCGGCTCGATGCGCGTGGCGGGAACATAGAACTTATCATCGTACCAACCCGCAGCCGTATAACAAAAGAGAGGCAGGGTGGGGGCGCCGGGCAATGTTTCGTAGGCAGAGAGATAAAAGCCCGTATGCGCGGGCGGAATGAAGGCGGCAACGGCCCATCCCTTTTCACAGAGGCGCATCTCGCCCGTCTCTACATCTATGCCGATGCCACGGCGGCCGGGCAATTCATAGAGAGAACCGCCGGTTGGTAATTCTATCCAATCCTCCTCGGGCACAGGCATTGCATCCCATCCACTGCGGCCCGTAGTGTAGAGCGAAGTGTCTTCGAAGATGGTACCATTCCCATCTGAATATAAGATATAGGGCGATTGAGGAAGACTCATTTACTTAATTGCGATTTACAAAAATCATTAAATTCTTTCTCATTCACGGGTGAAAGTCCCTCGTCGATCTCCTGCTGCAATAGCTTGTTGTTCCGGAAATCGATGGTCAATATGCCGTCCTTCAATACCACGTTATTCAATTCGTCCCAACTCACCCGCCGTTGCGGGAACGAAGGGAACAGTATTGCATTGCCGGTGAAGTGCACGATCAGTCTCCTTGTAGCAGCCAATGACAGGAGATAGATCGCAATATTGATGAGCCCAACCAGGTAGGCGCCCAGGACGATCCAGCTGATAACGATTGCGATGAAAGCGGGCCAGGTCGCCGGTGAATTTACATTCAACTTCTTCGGCCTGTAGAGAAGAGCGGCAGCCAGTCCCAGGATCAAGAGGGGAAGCAGCCATTTCATCCATTGTTTATAGGGCCCCAGCAATGAGTAAATGAGGAAGATGTAATTGATGGTTACGATCAGCCAGGTAAGCATCTTGAAGGAGCGCGACCGTTTATCCTTTACCAGAAAAATATCGTATTCTTTCATAAATGATCATCTGGTATCCGTTTCGCGGCCTCACCCATTACTCGCCACCAGTAAATTGCATAGTTTGAATAATACCCTCGCACCCACATTGGCGTTCCAGTCATTCTCCGAATTCAGACCCACTTCACAAAGATCGAAGCCTATCAGCTTCCGCCCGCTTTCAAGAATTTTCCGGAAGAGATAAAACATCTCCTCCATCTCGAAACCACCGGGAACCGGCGTGCCGGTATGAGGACAGAGTTTGCGATCCAGTCCATCGATATCGAAACTGATATGCACGTTTGCCGGCAGCTTGCTCACGATCTCCTCGGCTATATTCTTCCAGTTATCTCCTTCAAATTGCCTATTCTTGATATCGCGGTCGAAGTAGGTTACGATCCGTTCGTTGCTTGTCTTGAGATACTCCAGTTCATCGGCGCTGTAATCGCGTACTCCTACCTGCACGAGCTTCTTCAATTCCGGTATTTCAACCAATGCATTGTGCATGATGCTGGCGTGGGAATAATTGAATCCTTCGTAAGCATCTCTCAGGTCGCAGTGAGCATCTATCTGCAGGATACCGAAGTCTCCGTGCCTTTCTGCAAGGGCCCTGAAAAAACCGAAGGCCACGCTGTGATCACCACCGAGCACGCCCACGAGTTTGCCTTTATCCAGCAGACCCTTTGTCTGGTCGTACACCCATTGGTTGAGGAAAATGCCGCCTTCATTCACGTCCTTCACCGTCTTGCACATGAACTGGTTTGCGGCCACCTCTTCCCCGCGGGAAATATAGTCGATATATAGTTCGGCTTCCTTACGCAGGTAGTCGCTCTTCATTAGCACCTTGCGGTCGCAGGAGCGCATGAAGTATCCCTGCTTCCAGCCATCGGGCACTTCACTGTCGAAGAGATCTACCTGGAGGGAGGCCTTGAAGATCGACTCCGGGGCCCGGGCCGTTCCTGCACCATAGCTTACTGAAACTTCCCAGGGCACAGGCACAATAACCAGCCTTGCATCCTCTTCGGAAGTGGGAAGTCCAAATATGTTGTTATTGGGATTGCTAACTATACTGGGGTCGTAATTCGCGAGATCTACCATTATCTGTTCGTGTTGAAAAAACGTTGCAAGTTACAAGGTTTTTGCTGAAAATAAAAGAGTGGGGAAAAACGCGCCAATTTGGCAATTTGATAATTTGGTAATTTGACAATGATCCTAAGTCTGGTCAGTCATTTCTCATCGGAGCACGCCTCATTATCAAATTACCAAATTGCCAAATTATCAAATTGTGTAGGTTCCTGCTGGCTCAAACAATGAAAACTCCCCAATCCCCAGATAATATCCGTGGAGTCGATGCCCATTACATTACGGCCGGGAAAACAATCCTGGATGATGCGAAGGGCCTTCTCGTCCTTCGGCGAGCGGAAGGTGGGAACGATCACCGACCGGTTGGCGATATAGAAATTGGCATATGAGGCAGGCAGCCGCTGATCCTCCCAAATAACAGGATCCGGCATGGGAAGTTCCACAATATTCAGCGCCTTTCCGTCTGGCAGACGCATGCGCTGCAATTGCTTCAGGTTATGTTGCAGCAACTCATAGTTCTCGTCCTGTTTATTTTCCTCTACAACGGTGATCACGGTGTCTTCATTCACAAACCGGACAGTGTCGTCTATATGTCCATCGGTATCGTCGCCGATAATGCCTTCATCCACCCATAGCACCTGGTCCACGCCATAATAGTCCATGAGATATCCCTCGATCTGTTCCTGGCTGAGTTGCGGATTCCGGTTGGAATTCAAGAGACAGGCGGTGGAGGTGAGTAGCGTACCCTTGCCATTGAACTCGACCGACCCTCCTTCCATGATGATGCCGGGATGGAAGACGGGCAGATCCAATTGCCGGCCGATAAGCGTCGGTACTACGTCGTCCAGGCCGAAGGGCGGATACTTTCCTCCCCATGCATTGTAACCCCAATCAACGATGGCCTTCCTGTCGTCATTCTTATTGAGCAGGAATGCCGGACCATGATCTCTGCACCAGGCGTCATTCGTTGGATGAAAATAGAACTCCACTTTCGAAAGATCGACGCCGGCAGCGGACAGGTGATTGATGGCCTGCTGCTTCATGGCTTCATCGGCCACGTTTATGCGCACGAGTTCGCCCCTGGTCAGTTCCTTGATGAAGAGTGAATACGGCGCATAGATCGTATCGATCTTGCCGGGCCAGCTGGCCTCCTTATGCGGCCAGCTCAACCAGGTGGCGGTATGCGGCGCAAATTCCGCCGGAAAATAGTAACCGAGTTGTTTGGGAGTGGTAGATGTCAAGAATAAAAGAATTGAAGTAATAGTTGCGGGAGTTGAATTGCCGTTTCAGATCATTCGTCTATGTATCTCTTCGTAATAGGCTGGTAAGAATCGATCCGCCTGTCGCGCAGGAAAGGCCAATGTGTACGATAGCGATCCGATACGGAAAGGTCAAGCTCCTCCACGTGTACTTCTTCCTTATCGTGCGAGGCCTTGTACATGATGGTGCCGAAGGGATTCGACACGAAAGATCCGCCCCAGAATTTCATCGCGCCATTTTGTTCAAGGCCGACACGGTTCACACTTACCACGTGAAGCCCGTTGGCTACGGAATGACTGCGCTGTATGGTCTGCCACGCATTGTATTGCTCTGTATTGGTCGCCTCGTCCTGGCTCGTTGCCCAACCTATAGCGGTGGGATAGAAGAGCACCTGTGCGCCCATGAGCGCCGTAATGCGGGCCGCTTCGGGATACCATTGATCCCAGCAGATCAGGACGCCGATGGTGGCGAATTTCGTTACGAATACCTTATACCCGAGATCACCCGGTGTGAAGTAAAATTTTTCGTAATAGGAGGGATCATCGGGGATATGCATCTTCCGGTATTTACCGAGATAGGCACCATCCGCATCCAGTACCGCCGTTGTGTTGTGATAGAGACCTTCCGCTCTTTTCTCGAAGAGCGAGGCAATGATGACCACTCCCAGTTCCTTTGCAACAGTGGCAAGGCTATCCGATGATGGCCCGGGAATGGGCTCCGCGAGGCTAAAGTTGTCATAGTCCTCCACATCGCAGAAATACAATGACGTGAACAGCTCCTGCAGGCAAACGATCTGCGCACCCTTGGCAGCCGCTTCTCTTACCTTCTTGATCGCCTTCTGCAGGTTGGCCGGCTTATCGGATGAACAACTCATTTGAATGAGACCTACTTTTACTTTTGCCATTTAGTGGAAATTAGAGGGCAAAGATAAAAAAGTAAAAATTCAAAATTCAAAAGTAAAAAGTAAAAAGGGCGTCTTTGGATGGAGATATCCTTAAGGTTAAAGAAAGTCAAAAGTAAAAATGCAAAATTCAAAAGGGTGTCCTATGATAGGAATTTCCTTGTGCACTTTGTGAAATCTTAGTGTTCCTGGTGGTTAAAAAAATCCCGGTTGAAAAGAGGAGACTTCGACTAACACGCCCAATTGGCACATTGCCAAATTATCAAATTTGCACATTTACTTTCTCCCCATCTGCCGCAGAAACGCCACATGCGATGCAACAGCCAAACGAACCTTCGGGTATTCGATGTATTCGATACCGTAGTCCTGGCAGGCCTTCTTGATGATCTTGCTGATAGCAGGATAGTGAACGTGTGATATCTTGGGGAAAAGGTGATGCTCTACCTGGAAGTTCAGACCACCAACCAGCCAGCTTACTACCTTGTTCTTGGTAGCGAAGTTTGCTGTTGTCTTTATCTGGTGGATCGCCCACTCATCTTCCATCTTGTTGGTTGCTGCATCCGGCATTGGGAAATGCGTATGCTCTACCGTATGCGCCAGCTGGAACACGATGCTCAGTACGAAGCCTGTCACCATACCCATGGTAAGGAATCCAAGCAACCACGGTGTAAAGCCAACCAGGTAGATCGGCAACGCAACAAAGATGAACGCATGCGCGGCCTTATAGAACCAGAATTCAAGATGTTCGCGAATGGTCAGCTTCCTGATCACCGTAGAACCGATCTTGCCGGAGAAGTATTTCTTGTAGTCTGTTACGAAGATCCAATAGATATACAACATGGAATACGCAGCCCAGAAATAAAAATGCTGGTACTTGTGGATCTTATAATGTTCCTGCTCATCGCAGAGACGCAGCAACGGTCTTGCTTCGATATCATCATCCACACCATGAATATTCGTATAGGTATGATGGATCACATTATGCTTCTGCTTCCACATATGCTGGCTTGCACCTAAGAAATTAGCGAAGTTCGAAGCCGCATTGTTTATCCATTTATACCGGCTGAAACTTCCATGCGCACCATCATGCATCACATTGAATCCGATAGCCGCAGTTATGCAACCAAGAAGCACGCATTCCAGTATGCCCCAAACCGGAGCCGGCGTGAAGAATACGAGATGTATATAGACGGCCGCCAATGAGGTGACCAGCAATATGGCTTTGAAGAAGAGTTTAAAATTGCCGGTAGGGGACTTGCCCTTTTGGCTAAAGTATTCGGCGATCCTCTTTTTGAGTTCTGCGTGAAAGGATAAAGGGATCTTAGGGAATTTTGGACTTGACATTTTACAATAAGATTGATATACGGCTGCAAAGCTAACCTTAATAGTTCATAAAACGGTCATAATGATGTCCGTAGTACACCCAGGTGGATAAATAATAACCCCTTCGTAACATTTAGGTAGAATCGCTGGTTTGGAGACGTTTAAGTCTCATTCTGTATCAATGAATCCAGGCTTCGCAGACCTATCTTCTTCTCGGCTATGAAACCTTCCGCATATTTAACACCGATCCGCTTGCCGAGCATTCTCGCGCGCGCCACCACGCTTTCGAGGAAGTCGGGAGTGGAAATATAGGTCTGTGGGCCATCCAACTCTCACGCCT
>DATHKS010000092.1:0-7804 GCA_035488975.1 Chitinophagaceae bacterium
CAGCGATACGGTGAAGGAATACATTATCAATGAAACATTCGCCAGGGAACTCGGTTTCTCAAAAACGGAAGAAGCCGTCGGTCATTTCGTGGAAGGACACAGCAAGAAGATCCCGATCATAGGGATCGTAGCCGACTTCAACACGAAGTCCACACATAGCCGGATAGGTCCGCTGGCCTTTGCGGTCGCCGAAAAAAGTTCTTATAGCCTCCATTTCTCGCTCAGGCCACGCGGCAATGATCCCAACCGGTGGAAGAACGCACTGGCAAAGGTGGAAGGATCATTCAAGGGGCTTTATCCCGATGAAGATTTCAATTATCAGTTCTTCGATGCCAGTATTGCATCCTTCTATAAAGCGGAGAAGGACATCTCGCGTTTGTTGCAATGGGCCGCGGGTCTTTGTATCTTCATCAGCTGCCTCGGCTTGCTTGGCCTTGTTATGTACATCACCAACACGCGGACAAAGGAGATAGGGGTGAGAAAGGTATTGGGGGCATCTTCTTCGCAGATCGTGGCGCTGCTATCGAAAGATTTCGTCGCGCTCGTTATGATCGCCTTTGTGATCGCATTACCCCTCGCATGGATGGCAATGGACCATTGGCTGCAGGACTTCGCCTATCGTACGGCGATGAGCTGGTGGATATTCGCGATCACCGGCGCGGGAATGATACTGATTGCAGTCCTCATACTGGGTATACGGACCGTGAGGGCTGCCCTGGAGAACCCCGTAAGATCATTGCGTTCGGAATAAAAAAAGAGTCAATTGAAAGTTTAAAAAATATAAAACAGTATGCTCGAACTAAAACATATTTACAAGTGGTTCAATACAGGAAATAACCGGACCTTCCTGCTGAAAGACATCAACCTTCATATAAAGGAAGGCGAGTTCGTATCCATCATGGGGCCATCGGGTTCCGGGAAGTCGACATTGCTGAATGTCATCGGGATGCTCGATGAGTTTAACGAGGGTGAATATAATTTCCTCCACGAGTCCGTTCACAAACTGAGGGAGAAGCAGCGTTCCTCCTTATACAAACAATATATCGGTTTCGTGTTCCAGGCCTATCACCTGATCGATGAACTCACCGTTTATGAGAATATCGAAACGCCGCTGATATACCAGGACGTAAAGAGTTCGGAGCGTAAGGCGATGGTTGCGGATATCCTCGACCGTTTCCAGATCGTGGGGAAGAAGGATCTTTTTCCTACGCAGCTTTCCGGCGGCCAGCAGCAATTGGTCGGTATTGCGCGGGCGCTCATTGCCAAGCCAAAGTTATTGTTAGCGGATGAGCCGACGGGCAACCTGAATTCGAAACAGGGAGAAGAGATCATGGAGTTGTTCAAGCAACTCAATAACGATGGCGTTACCATCATCCAGGTGACGCACTCGGAGAAGAATGCGGAATATGGGTCCAGGATCATCAACCTCCTCGATGGAATGGTGGAGAAGTAAACCAGTAAAAAGAATATAATTAAAGAATGATCATGAAAAGAAGTTGTGTTTTTATTTTTTTTAGCGCGCTTGGCGCCTCCACCTTGTATGGACAGGACACGGCGCACGTGAAGCTGACCCTGCAACAATGCGTGGAAACCGGCATTGCGAAGAACCTCGATGTGCAGCAGAGTAATATCCAGATGCAGACCAGTAAGATAAACTGGAACCAGGCCCGCCTCAATATGCTGCCTACATTGAATGCGAATGCAAATGCGGGTATCAACCAGGGTCGTAGTGTAGATCCGTTCACCAATACGTATGTAACGGATAAGGTGAACTTTTCGAACTATGGGGTGTCGACAGACGTCGTCCTCTTCAACGGGTTCTATCTCCAGAATAACGCGAAGCAGAATGCGCTCGCCTATGAGGCCTCGAAGATGGACTGGCAGCAGCAGAAGGACAACCTTACCATCAATATCATCCTCTCGTACCTGCAGGTATTGAGCAACCAGGATCTTCTCACGCAGGCGATAAACCAGGCCGCGCTTTCGAAGAACCAGGTGGACAGGCTTGACATACTCAATAAGGATGGGGCCGTCCAGCCTTCGCAATTCTTCGATCTCAAGGGGCAGTATGCCAATGACCAGTTATCGATCATCAGTTCACAGAACGCCCTTGAATCGGCCAAGGTAACGCTGGCTCAATACATGAATATCCCGTACACCAGGAATATCGAATTGGAAAGGCTGAACGTGGAGTCATATGCCACCCGGTACGAGGACGATCCGGCCAAGATCTACGACGAGGCGCTCCGCCAGTTCGCACTGGTGAAGGCCGTCGATCTGCGTAAAGAAAGTGCGGAGAAGGGAGTGAAAGCGGCGCGTGGCCAGCTTTTCCCGATATTAAGTTTCAATGGCAATGGCGGAACCAGTTATTCGAGCGTTGCCAGCCAGGATATCCTGTTGGGAGGAACCACGGATGTTACTTCAAATGATTATGTGCTGGTGGGTACTACGCCTTCTCCCGTGATCAGGAAGGTGACGAATATTCGAAATGAAAAGATCAACTACAACAAGCAGCTCAATAATAACCTGTCCAGTTCCTTCAGCCTCGATCTCAGGATCCCGCTGTTCAATTCCCTGCAGGCGAGAAACAGGGTGAAGCTTGCGCAACTTACCCTGAAGAACAACGACCTGGTGGCGAAGGCGACGAAGACCCAGCTGCAGCAATCGATAGAACAGGCATATATCAATATGACATCGGCGTCTGACCGTTATACAACGCTGCTCGACCAGGTAAATGCATACACGGAGTCTTTCCGCGCTGCGGAGATCCGTTTCAATGCGGGTGTCGGTAATTCGATCGACTATCTCACGGCAAAGAATAATCTCGACAGGGCGAACATCAATAGTATTGCCGCGAAATATGACTACGTCCTGCGGACCAAGATCCTCGACTACTACCAGGGCAAGCAGTTATGGTAAAAAAATAAGCCATCCAAACGGATAGCTTATTAAAAATAAATGAAAGCCGGGTGTCACTAGTTATCCTGTGGCCCCGGCTCTTTTTTTTCCGTAACCTTGGAGATATCCTCTACCTCTTTGATGAATTTTCCAACACGTGGGTCGGCATAGATGCCATAGGCATCTGACAGTGTTCCTTTCACGCCATCGTTCGTTTCGATAGCATAAAGAATAGAGCTATCATCCGGGTCGCTAGCGCCTTCGAAGCGATAGAAATTATTGATATGGACCTTCTCCGGTGGATACTCCTTGTCGTTATCCGCGGAAAAAAGACCATTATCAGTAACCTGGAAATTCTCTGTGTATCCATTCTTGACAAGCTTGCTTATGCAATCGGATAATGTTCTCATTTCGTCCGTCGAAGAATTCTTTTCCATGAGTAATAATTAATAGGTGAAAAATACGAACCCGCTGTTTCGCAGCGGGCTCCATTATTTAGGCCGGCTGTGCATCCCGCATCGCTTTGATCTTATCGTGGGATTTCTTCAGGTTTGTCTTTTGTTCTGCGATCAGCTGGCGGACATCCGTCTCCAGTTCGGCATCGGTCGACAGCGCATCCATATATGCTTTCTGCGCCGCATCTTCTCCGTACTCGCATGCTGCGAGGATAGACTTCCTGTCCTTTCCGGTGAAGGTTGCCTTTACATCCATCCATGTGCGAAAGATCTTTCCTTTTGTCGTTGTACCGTCGGCGGGTTCTTTCCCGGAACCGATAACAAATTTCCTCAGGTCATTTGCATAGCTGCGGCTTTCGGATGCCATATTCTCAAACAGTGAACGCAGGTCGGCATCCTCCGGTTTTGTTTCTTTCAACGCCTTCTCATATCCCGTAATGCGGTCATTATTAATTTCAATCAGATCATTAAGAACTTCGGCGGTTTTTTCATTTGTTTTCATAATGCTAAAATTTAAATGATTGTATTCAGTTGAATTTTCAGTTTGTACTAACTATGGTTTAAAAACCATACCAACATTTCAGGCTCCGGAAATGCTGGCCGCCCTAAAGGAAAACCCTGACCGGCTGCCCAGGGCGCGTTTTGTGGGGTGCAATCTCAACGGCCGAAAGTGCTCCCTGATTTTTTTGTGGGGAATTTGTTGCTCAGGAAAAGGGGCCTGGCCTGAAAATTACAGGCCGCGAGCCTGTTGGTCTGAGTTTTGACAATTCTTTATATCTAAACTGAAACTTTATGCACACTGACAATAATCTGACATTCATCCGGACCAAGATAATCCAGCTTCGAAGTGCGATCATGTACAATGGCAGCCAGGACATCATCAGGATCCCTAATAATATCGTGAAGGCCATCGAGGTAGATGAGGAAGGGCAGTTGTGGTTGGCGGCCAAAAAGCCGGTTGCGTGCGACCTGCATGAATTCGAAAGTAGCTTCCCCGCCCGGCTTCATTTCTACCGCAAAGGAGTTTTGTTTTATGTAGAAGCAAGTGGCAAGGCCACCATCATGGACTCGGCATATAAAGACGAGGATGGAAACGACCTGCTACTAAAGATGAATTTGCAGGCAGTTGAATACAGAGAGCCTACTATCAGGGGAGAGAAGAGCCTTTTTGAAAAACTGGTATTGCAGGCATATAACTGGTTGTCCCGGAAATTTGCATTTCCCCATGAGCCGCATTCCGTTTTTCCAAAAGTTCAGCGGTATTAAATTTTTTCTATGAAGCAACATTTACACGACATCCGCGAGAAAGTGAACCTCATTCAATCGGCGCTATTGCGTTTCCAGGATAAGGATAAGTTGGTGACGCTGCACGTGAAGGCCGTGGCAAACGAAGATGAATCGATCGACTGTGTGGTGACCGAAAGCGATTCGTTACACCGGCTCGTGAATAAGAAAGTGCGGGTGGTTCAGAAATACAAGGATGACTACATTTATATTTCCGGCAAAGTTTCCGCGGAAGTAAGAAAGAACAAGCGCATATTATCGATTGTCATCAACCGGGCCTGCTGGTTTGAGCGACGGTCGAAGGGAGGTGTGACCTGGTTGCACGAGAAATACATTTACGACCGTATTCCCCTGCCACTCGCTTCCTAGTCTTCATCTATCGAAAGAGAATATATCGCCGGTGGATTCTCTCTTCCCCGCGATCATTCCGGTGATCATTTGAGCCGCGATCATGCTGAAAGTAATTCCATTTCCTCCAAATCCAAGTGCGAAGTAAGTATTCGGCCGCTCGGGTATCGATCCGATGTATGGCAGTCCATCCTTCGTGGAGGCAAATACGCCGGCCCATTTGAAATCGGTCTTGAATGGAATATGCGGAAATAATTTCGAGAACGATCTCTCGAGGCCCTTCACTTTCGATGGTAGCGCCAGGTCTCTCTTCACGGGGCTGGAAAAGGGAAGGTCTTTTCCTCCTACGAGAATGCGGTCATCGGACGTTGTCCTGAGATATAAGTAAGGCTTCGCCGTTTCCCAGATCAGCGCGTTGCGATGCCAGAAATGCTGACCGGAGAATGGTTCGCTGGTTATGGCAAACGTGGAATCGAGGTCCTGCACTTTCCGCGAAATATATTTCTGCGATTCATAGCCGCAGGCGATCACCAGTTTCTTTGCGTGGATCTTCCTCTTATCCAGTGTGATCAATTCCACGCTCCTGCGGTGATGCCGGATATCCGATACCTCCGTATTGTTGTACAGGCGTGCGCCTTTATTGAAACATTTTTCCAGCAGAAGATGCGTGATCCGGTAGGCATCCGCCTGCGCACCGTCTTTGGAGAGGATGCCGGCGTCCCTATCGAAGCCGAATTTTTCCTTCATATCGTTCCTGTCCAGCCACTGTACCCGGATGCCATATTTTTTCCTCATTTTAAATTCCTTTTCCAGGTCCCTGACATGCGACTTGTACGAGGCGAACTGGAGGCTTGGTTTCGCTACGAATAAGCCCTCCTTGTTCAATTTCCGGCAGAGTCCATCAAGATCTGAGATCGATTGGAGGCAACGCTGGTAGCTCGTCACGGCGTTCTTCTCGCCAATCATCTCCGCCAGCTTATGGAGAGGGGTGTCGATCTCGTATTGTAAGAGCGCCGTACTGGCCGCGGTGCTTCCCGTTCCGGGATGGCGCTTGTCAACTACTACCACCGAATAGCCGGCCTGGCAGAGCTGCCAGGCTACCAGGGCACCGCTGATGCCCATTCCCATTATTGCCACGTCGGCCTTCACATCCTCTTCGAGGGATGCGTAGCTATTGATGATGCCATGCCGCATCAACCAGTAGGGATAGGGCGTGTGAAGATTCATTGATAGAGGAATTTTGAGTGAGTGAATTCAAAAATCAAAATTAAAAAGTCAAAATAGCCGGTAACTCGTTTTTGGTCTTTTATCACAAATAACCCAACTTTACTTGAAGAGTAAGTAGCCGGCCCGCCCTGCCGGTTCCATAGTCACCGCTTGCCGGTTAACCCATTCAAAAACATACCAAATTATATGAATTTCGCCCAATTGCTGGAGCAGGTAAAGCTGGAAGTGACCCGTTTTTTTCATACCAACGAGAATTCAGCCCTTACCTATCATAACCTCGCCCATACGGAAGGCGTGGTGCTTCATGCCGGCCAGATAGCGAATCATTTTCAGCTGGCGGACAGGGAATTTTTTATTGTGCTTACCGCAGCCTGGTATCATGATACGGGATACCTCACCGGGACCGCCATCGGGCATGAACAAAAAGGTGCCGATATGGCCATTTTATTCCTTAAGGAAAGCGGGGTGGATGATATTACCATTAAAGAGGTCTGGGACTGCATCATGGCTACCCGCATGCCACAGCGGCCACAGAAGCAATTGGAGAAGATCGTGTGCGATGCGGACCTATATCATCTCGGGACCTCCGATTTTCTCAGTAATAATAAATTGCTCCGGAAGGAAACGGAGTGGAGGATGGGGAGAAAGATCCCGAAATCGGAATGGAGGAAGAGCACGATAAAGTTACTGGAGGAGCATCATTACCAGACGGACTATTGCCGCCAGTTCCTGGAAGAAACAAAACAAATGAATTTGAACAAGCTGAAGGAAAAGGATGATTCCGGAACAGAAGACCCGGTGGCTATAGAACCAGCGCCTGTTGCCGGTTCAGCAGATCAGGTTCACCAGCCGGCAAAGGAGAAGAAGGTCAAGAATGACCGCCCCGACAAGGGCATCGAGACGATGTTCCGCATTAGTTCGAGCAATCACCAGCGGCTGAGCGATATGGCGGATAATAAGTCGCATATCATGATCACCACCACCTCCATCATCATTTCCGTACTCTTGAGCTTATTGCTTCGTAAGCTGGAGGACAATCCCTACCTGGTGATCCCGACGCTGCTGTTGCTGACCGTCTGCGTGGTCACAATGGTATTTTGCATACTGGCCACGAGGCCATCGCTGCCTTCGGGCAACGCCTCACATGAGGATATCTTACAAAAGAAAGTGAACCTGCTCTTCTTTGGTAATTTCTATAAAATGAGTTTCAGTGAATACGATATGGGAATGAAGCAGATGATGAACGATCGCGATTACCTATATGGCAGCCTCATCAAAGATCTTTATTCACAGGGCAGGGTGCTGGGCCGCATATACCGGCTGCTTCGTATCGGGTACAATGTGTTCATGTTCGGTATAGTGGCATCTGTTCTCGCATTCGTTGTTGCCGTAGTATTCTTCGGCCACTAATAATTACGGCATGAGCGATTCAATTTTTTTCGACAGGGATATAAGCTGGCTCAGTTTCAATGGGCGGGTACTGGCGGAAGCCGCGGGTGCAAACGTACCCCTGATGGAGCGGATCAGGTTCCTTTCCATCTATTCCTCCAATCTGGATGAATTCTACCGCGTTCGCATGCCGGCCCTGCTGG
>DATHKS010000093.1:0-3601 GCA_035488975.1 Chitinophagaceae bacterium
GCACATTGGCTAATTGTCAAATTATCAAATTGACACTCTCAACTCCAGATCCTATCCCACGATCTCACACTATCCCATTCAGGTGTTGGTGCGAAGTAGTTCTTATTATCGGGGTCGAGGTGTTTCCTGATCTCATCTTCATTCAACTC
Organism: Chitinophagaceae bacterium; assembly: GCA_035488975.1. Taxonomy (GTDB): domain Bacteria; phylum Bacteroidota; class Bacteroidia; order Chitinophagales; family Chitinophagaceae; genus DATHKS01. Next base: position 150 of record DATHKS010000093.1, read on the forward strand.
CACACCGAGACCGGGTGTATCCGGAACATTTGCAAATCCGTTTTCATACAACGGTTTGCCGTCTTTCGTCCTGACAAGGCTGTTCCAGTAGGGCACATCGATTGAATGGTGTTCGAGCGCCACGAAATTCTGTGTGGCCGCTGCGCAATGAACATTTGCCATGAAGGAGACCGGCAGGCCCGCAAAGTGCATGGCCATGGCGACACCCTTTTCTTCCGCATAGTCGCCGATCCGTTTTGTCTCGAGCAACCCGCCTGAAGTCGCGAGATCGGGATGTATCATATCGATAGCATGTGCATCTATCAATTTTATGAATTCTTCTTTGAGATAAATGTCCTCACCCGTAATGGTAGGAGTATCGATGGCGCGTGTGATCTCGACCAGTTGTTCGGTAAAATGCCAGGGTATCATGTCCTCGAGCCACGCGAGGCGATATTTATCGAGCGCCTTTCCGAGACGGATAGCATTGTTCTGATCGAAGTGGCCATAATGATCCGATGCGAGGGGAGTATCGAACCCTATCACATCCCTGACCTGCGCAACATACTTTGCGATCTCTTCCAATCCTTTCTCCGTGATCTGTACCTGCGTGAACGGATGCTGCGTTGCGCCATAGCTCATCGGCTGCATATTCCATTGGCGATCGATGTCCCAGGCCTTCGAATTGACGAGCGTGCCCGGGATCTTGCTGATCAGCTCGATGCCGAGATCCATCTTGAGGAAGGTGAAGCCTTTCACTTCGAGCCGGTCCTTCAACTTTGCAACGAATTGCTTTGGATCCTCCTCCTCCGGTGTGTCTGCGTATAGTCTTACTTTATCGCGGTATTTGCCGCCTAGCAACTGATATGCCGGCACATTGTATGCCTTGCCTGCAATATCCCAGAGCGCCATTTCCACTGCACATACTCCTCCACCCTGGCGGCCGTGTCCACCAAATTGCTTTATGCGTTTAAATATCTGCTCCACACTGCAGGGATTCATCCCCTTGATCCGGGCCTTCAGGAACATGGCATAGCGATAGTCGGCGCCATCTCTCACTTCGCCAAAGCCCGATATTCCCTGGTTGGTATCTATTCGAATAATGGTACAACGGCCCGTGCTGTTCATCACCGTGCAGTATCGCATATCGGTGATCTTAAGATCTGATGGACCCGAATACCTGTTCACCTTCGATGTACTGTGTGCAAGAGTGTCTTCCAGTGGTGCAAACATGAATCCTCCCAGAGCCAGGCCTCCCAATGCTGTCTTCTTGAGAAATGAGCGACGGGTATTTTCAGTGTCCATGGGTTCCGGCATTTGCTCGCCAGGTTCCCTAAGCCCGAACTTTGCAAGATACTTTTCTGAAGGTGTCATAGTTCATTTATTTAGGCAGTTGATGAATCAGGTTTCGGCCGTGCTTTGTGAATATCCTGATTTTATGCGTCGTCCTTACCGGACGCCGTCTTTTTATTTTTCATTTCAGCGTCATCCCAAGAACAATTTGACAATTTGCTAATGTGCCAATTGGGCGTGTTGGTCGCAGTCGCATTACTTATAGGAGACCCAAAGGGTCGAAGGAATATAGCCAGACACAAGGAACGCTAAGGTTTCACAAAGTCAAAAGGACATCCCTATCCAAGGACACCCTTTTGCATCGCCTGCGGCAAGCCTTCGGCGGCCGAAGGACTTTTGAATTTTGACTTTTTTGACTTTTCCCCGTAAAAACGGTTGTTCGCAGTGGCATGACTGGGTTTTATCTCGCAGGGGGTTTTTAGTATATAAAAGTTTTTAAAATATTCGAATCGCTGAGTGCCAAGCCACCAGAGGCTTTCAAAGACCATCTGAATATGCAAGGATGGGAATTGGGAGAGGGAACGAAGAAAAAACTTTTTTGCGGTTTGGTTTTTTTATTTACTTTTTCATTAGCGCTTAATACAACTGCTTGTTATGTCTCCCATTCTCACACAGGAATTAAAATGTTTACTTTACAATGTGGCTATCCACAATAGCGAGGAGTCGTACAAGAAATTATTTGGTCTCCTATTCAATCCACTCTATCGTTTTTCATTTGGAATGCTCAAGTCGAAAGAGCAGGCAGAGGAAGTTGCCAGCGATGTGATGTTCCGCCTCTGGCAAAATCGCGTGGAAATGCTGCAGGTAGATAATATCAAAGTTTATGCATTAGTCATCGCCCGCAATATGTCGCTCAATATGCTCAAGAGCAATTCGCGCAACAGGAGCATCCCTCTTGAAGAAACACATACGGAAACGGGTAAGCATGTACTCAGCCCCGAGCAGATCCTGATCAATGCAGAGGATCGTGCAAAACTGGAATACTCGATCCAGTCGCTACCTACCCGCTGCAAGCTTGTCTTCAAACTCATCAAGGAAGAAGGATTAAGTTACAAGGAAGTGGGAACTGTCCTCAGCATCTCCTCGAAGACCGTCGACGCGCATCTTGTTACCGCGATGAAGAAGCTTACGGAAGCGGTGAGATCCAATTTGACAATTTGATAATTTGACAATTAGCCAATGTGCCAATTTGTAAATGTGCAAATTGGTCGTGCTCCGATACGCAATGACTTTACGAATAAGGATCATTGGTACATTGGCTAATTGTCAAATTATCAAATTGTTTTCTAGGGAGTTTCCTGGAAAAGATTGTCCTCTCCTTGACAAACTCAAATTTCTCCCGGAATAGCTTGGTAACTAGCCAATGCGGCGTGCTCCGAGTCGAAATAACTGACCTGGTAAGGATCATTGGCACACCTGCCTGCATCGCCTGCGCGCAGCTTTGGCCTTGCTCGCTGAAGCAGCGCGCAGGCGATGCGAGCAAGGCCAAAGCTGCGCGCAGGCAGGTTATCAAATTATCAAATTGTACTCTTAGAGTGGAAAAAAAACTGATCGAACTGCTTACCAAGAAACTCGCCGGCGAGGCTTCCGCAAGTGAACTCATCGAGCTGAAGACCCTACTCGCTACCTACCCGGACGCTTCGGATACCGAAGATATGTTCGCACGGATCTGGCAGGCGCCTGTTGAAGCGGAGGACATCGCACCTTTCTACGAGCAACATATGAAGAAATACGCGTCCAGTCTCGACACCCTTCGCCGCGCGGAGCCTATGCATGACGAGAGGAGCCGGCCGCCAATCCTGATGAAGCAAGCCGTAGTTGCAATGCTCGTGGTGGCGCTGATGACAACCTGTGCCTTTCTATTCCTCAGGAGAGGAAACGCCAGGCACGCCGAATACACGCAGATCATCACCGGCAAAGGAGTGCGTAAGCCGGTTCTCCTCCCCGACGGCACCAAGGTTTGGCTAAACGGAAATAGCAGGCTTTCATTTGATCCCGCCATGCAATCCGGCGGCAGCCGCCTCGTGAATCTCACCGGCGAAGCTTTCTTCGATGTAGCCCATGACGCGCAACATCCTTTCATCATTCATACAGGTAAGGTCTCGATAGTGGCACTGGGC
>DATHKS010000094.1:0-2466 GCA_035488975.1 Chitinophagaceae bacterium
GCCCCTGATGACAACATCGTCGTTATAATCATACAGGTCACGGCTGCCCCGGCGACTCAAGTCACCATAGATCACAGTTCCTTCATAAGGTGCGTAACCATTGGTTGCGCGGATGATGGTATAGCCGCTATTCGTTTCCACCACGTAGTAAGGACAGTACTGATCGGCGTAGACCACGTCGCCGCTTTCCTGCCTCAGCCAATAATCATCCTGGTCGTCGTAGCCATAGTCGTAACCACGTTTGACACATCCTGCAAGTATCGCTACCATAGCGATCATGATTGCCGAGAGAGTAAATATGCGTTTCATAATTCGTTCGTTTAGCTGGTTAATAATCGAGAGTTTCAGATTCAGTAGTATGACTTTCACTTATCATCGAAAGTTTGCACCCACCTTGTTAAAAGCAAGCAAAAGCCATACATTTTCTGTTAAAGAAATTATAGCGGATTCTGGCATGATCTCAGTAATTTAAGGGCATGAAAAATTTAATTCTCTGTCTTTTCCTTCCCGTCCTGTTATCCTCCTCTCCTTCCCCGACTAACTATATGATCGTTGGAACTTATACCGGCGGGAAGAGTGAAGGGATATACGTCTATAAATTCAATAGTAAGGATGGCATATCCACCGAGGTAAGTCATACCAAGACCTCCAACCCTTCGTACGTGACCGTGTCGCCCGATAGGAAATTTGTCTATGCCGTGAGCGAGAATGCCGATAAGGGAAATGGAGGCGAGGTCTCTGCCTTTTCTTTCGATAAGGAAACCGGGATACTCACTTTTCTCAATAAGCAATTCACGGGAGGCGACCATCCCTGTTATGTAGACATCGACAAGACGGGGAAATGGCTCTTCACGGCCAATTACAGTAGTGGAAGCCTGTCGGTGTTACCACTGAATGCCGATGGAAGCATTGGAGCAGCCACGAAGCATATAGAGGATCATGATGCTACGGGGCCGAATAAGGAGCGCCAGGAGAAGCCACACGTTCATTGCACCATAGTGTCTCCCGATAATCACTGGTTATTTGTTTCCGACCTGGGTATAGACAAGGTAAAGATCTATGCCTTCGATGCGGCGACGGGTAAATTAACGCCGGCGACTCCTCCATTCGCGAAGGCGAAGGCTGGTGCGGGTCCGAGGCATATTGCCTTTCATCCGAATGGAAAATTCGCTTACCTCATAGAAGAATTGACCGGTACGATAGAAGTATTTCAATTGCAAAAAGGAAGACTGACGCCTATCCAGCAGACGAGTACCATTCAACGCGGGCAGAAGGGTTTTGCCGGCAGTGCAGACATACATCTATCGCCCGATGGCAAATTTCTATACGGTTCCAATCGTGGAGATTTCAATAATATCGCGATCTATAACGTGAACCCTTCCAATGGAAAGCTTTCCATCATTGGATTTCAATCAACGCTGGGAAAGGCGCCTCGCAATTTCAACTTCGATCCTTCGGGCAACTATCTTTTAGTGGGCAACCAGGATAGCGATGAGATAGTGGTCTTTAAGCGAAATGCAAAAACGGGTTTGCTCACGGATAATGGAACACCGGTGAGTGTGGGGAAGCCGGTTTGTATTAAGTGGATAGCTGAGTGAGTGGCGGGAATTGGGAATTTGGGATTTGGAATTAGGCCTACTGGTTTGATAGATACCTTATCTGTGTAGGCGGGAATTCGGTGTTAGGGATTAGGTGTACGAGTCGATAGATACTTTACATATTGTTTTCCTTATCAACTTCCCGGCAAATCAATTTTATTAAAGAAAAAAAATACCGGTAAACGGTGTTGTGGTGGGTGCTGGCGTTAGAAAGAGGGATTGAGCCGCAGGCCCAATTTCCAATCCCCTATTCTTAATTCCCACAGCCCATACAAAGCATCTATCAAACCAGTAGGCCTGATTCTTAATCCCTTATTCCCAATTCCTTACTCAGCTTTATGTCACTCAGACGTTTCTTCGATTTATTGAAAACATTCCTTCCCTTATCGACTCCTTTCCGGAATTCCTTTTGTTGTTCTGGCGAGAGATGAATGAACTCCAGGCATTCCTTGCTGCAGCAATTCTCAAACGCCTGTTTACATTCCTCGCACTGTATGAATAGAAGATGGCAGGCATCGTTGATGCAGTTGACATGGGTGTCGGCGGGTTGGCCGCATTGATGGCAGTGGGCGATGATCTCATCGGTGATACGTTCACCGAGACGCTGATCGAATACGAAATTCTTTCCGTGGAATTTGTTTGGCAGATTTTTTTCCTTTACCTGGTTGGTGTAGTTGATGATGCCTCCTTCGAGGTGAAAGACGTTGTTGAATCCATTGTGAAGCAGATAGGCCGAGGCCTTTTCGCAGCGAATACCACCGGTGCAATACATGATGATGTTGGCTTCTTTGTCGGCGCTCATCATCTCCGCCGCCATCGGCAGTTGTTCACGAAAAGTATCGCTCGGCACTTCGAGCGCGTTCTCGAA
>DATHKS010000095.1:0-5882 GCA_035488975.1 Chitinophagaceae bacterium
GAGGCCCTGCGCGGTACCATCAACATTGCCGTGGATAAGATGAACTTGAACGACTGGATGGGCACGGAAGAATCACCGGCCTCGGCACCGGCCACTCCTGCCTCGGCTGCTTCCTCTGAGCCTTTCCTCGTACCGGCCAACCTCAACCTCACCCTGAATGCCAAAGCAGGAAAAGTACAATACGACAAAGTCGATTACAATAATATCAATGGTACGCTATTGCTTGCCGATCAGACTGTGAAGCTGCAGGATGTGAAGACGGAGGCACTCGATGGCACGATTGCGTTTAATGGTTCGTATTCCACCCGGGACAGCAAGAAGGATCCGGCTATTGCATTGAACTACGATATCAAGAACGTGGATGTGCAGAAGGCATTCCTCGCGTTCAATACCGTTCAGAAGATCATGCCTATTGCGCAGTTCCTCGCAGGAAAACTCACCTCGCAATTGTCAATGACCGGCACGCTGAATGGCGACATGATGCCCGACTTCAATTCCCTCACGGGTAAGGGCAACCTATTGCTCCTGGAAGGTGTACTGAAAAAATTCGCGCCACTGGAAAAACTGGCGAATACCCTGCAGATCGAAGAATTAAAATCGGTATCGCTTAAGGATATCAAGAATTCCATTGAATTCGCCAATGGGAAGGTGCTGGTCAAACCGTTTACTTTTAAGATAAAGGATATCGAAATGCAGATCGGAGGCACACATGGATTCGATCAATCGATAGACTATGTCGTGGCCATGAAGGTCCCGCGGAAATACCTCGGCACGCAGGGCAATAACCTCGTGAATGGGTTGGCCACGCAGGCCACGAGCAAGGGCATTCCCGTCAAGCTCGGCGATATGATCGATCTCAATGTGAAAATGGGGGGAAGCATGACGAATCCATCCATCAAGACTGATCTCAAGCAGGTAGCGGGCGATGCGGTGCAGGAGTTGAAACAGCAGGCCGTTGACTTTGCACAGCAGAAGATCGACAGCACGAAGAAAACGATAAAGGATTCGGTGAATGTGGTGAAGAACCAGGTAGTGAATGACCTCAAGGATGAACTGAAGAATAAGATCCTTGGCAACAAGGACTCGGCACAGAAGAGCGGCAATATCGATAGCACGAAAAACAAGGCGGAGAAGACGATCAAGAATACGCTGAAAGATATGTTCAACAAGAAGAAGAAGCCGGCGGTTGATTCCACGAAACATTGATCATTAATCTGATAATTTGGCAATTAGCCAATTAGCCAATGTACAAATGTGCCAATTAGCCAATGTGCAAATGTGCCAATTAGGCGTGCTACGATCCGTAATGTTTTTTCGAATAAGGATCATTGGCACATTTGCACATTGGCTAATTGGCTAATTGGTAAGATCACTACATAAAAAAGGCGAGCCATTTGAGGCCCGCCCTTTTTTTTCGCCCATCTATCCTGGTCAGCCTCTTAATTAGCTGTTGCCGGCCTTGCAGATGATGATGCGCGCCCTGCTGAAGAATCACTCAGCGCGCCATTCGTTATATACTTGATCTGTATACTGTCGGTACTTCCGGCACCCGATGGTCTTCCCACCAGTAAAACCGTATAGGCCTTTTTCTGTTCCAGGTTGATGGTCCGGTTAGCATTGATAGTCCCACCGTTGCTCACCGCGATGTTCACATCGCCTGGAGTAACTGCAGTGAAACTGGAGACGGTAGTGAAGGCCGCGTTGCCGGTGCTAACATTGCTTCCGTTTGCACTGATCGTCACGAGAGGGGCAGCGCCTGAATCCGGGATGGCGTTGATATAACGCACGTATGCTTCTCCATTGGCGACGCTGAGGCTGTCGAAGTTGTCATTTACCACAACATTCTGATAATTGCCACCGGCGCCGACCACGAATGCAGAATAATATTTTTTTGCCTCGAAATTAACGGGCGTGGAGGCAAAGGGTGAACCGGCGTTATCATACGCTTCCACATTCTTCATACCGGTATAGACGGCAAGATAGTTTCCCGTATAGCTGCCGTAGGCGAGTGGGCTGTTGGTTAGCGAACTGCCAGAAAGCGCCACCTGTAGCGCGGGCTTGTCGGGCGCCAGGTTAAAGGCCATCAGGCCTGAGGCCGGTGTATCGCCATTACCGTTATTATCATCGCCGAGTTTATTACACGCCGACAATAAGAGACCACCCATCACGATCGCGCCTGTTATAAAAAGACCGTTCCGCATAGAAGAGAATGAAATTTTCATAGACTACAATTTTTTTATGAATTAAAAATGGCTTTAATAAGTACCGCAATGAATGCAAGTAAGAAGCCCTTGAAAAAGGAACTTCATTACCAATAAAATAATGCCAAAGGGGGGAGAAGGTTTTGGAGGAAGGAAAAGTTAACAAAACAATTGATCAATTAGCAAATTTGATAATTTGACAATGTGCCAATGGAGTACTCCGATAAATAACATTCATATAAGATCATTGGCATCTTGGCTAACCAATGAAGACTGATAAATTAAAATAAGGAGGCCCGGAACTAACCAGGCCACCTTCATTCTCTTTTTTCCCTACGCTGGCATTGACCAGATCAGGTTATATGGGTTTGATCTCAGCTTTACTTTCGAAAGCACCCCAAAAGAGAATAATTATAAGCCGAAAAAAACATGCCAGTTTATCCTCTTAATAAGGCAATTTTTGCACATATCAGGCAGGCACCTTTCTCGAATTTTCCCTCTCCCAGAACCGATGCAGCGATACAGCCTCGATAAAAAGTTTTGCAAGGCGATTAGCATCCGGGTTGATGATGACACCCTCATCTTTCATCGCATCGATATCATCGTCCTTTGAAAGTTTTCGTGCAAAATAGGTAGCCTGCAACACCTGGCGCGCGTCACTGGCCGATGCTATGGCCTTGCAATGACGATAGGCCTCGTTCAGGAAATGTATGGCATCCGGATCTGCCTCCAGAGTACCTACACTGTTAGTCCCACCCGGCACATATACTGCGTCATACATCACAGAAGAGGCGGTCAGAAGACTATGTTTGACAGGTATGATCGTATCCTTTTCAGCTTTCACCGTTCCCAGTCTCGGAGCAATGATCTCCACTATTGCTCCTTCTCCTGTCAATGCATCCTGCAAGGTCATGACATCCTCTTCATTCACACCGTCTGCCAGCAGGAATGCGATCTTTCTTGTCCGGATGGAGTTCTTTATCGTTCTTACCATACTCAGTGCAGCAGAGACGATCCCTTTATCTTTTGTTATGATGGGTTCGTAGTCCTCCGTTTTTGCATCCGCCGGAAAGCTTTTATTGATAGGCTTCTCCGGAGAGGATGGGATATGCAATCCAAGATGATACGCAACCGGAGCCGCGAGATCCCTGGTTATCAAGGAGAGAATGCCAAGCATTCTTTCGCGTATCTCCTTCCGCTCCACTTTTCCCAATTCAAATGACAATGCCTTTATCAGGTGATCCTTTTCAGGATCCGACTGACTATTGAAAAACAGCCTCGCCTGGCTGAAATGATCGAAGAAACTTCGGCTCCTTCCTCTTATTTTACTTGCATCTATCTTTTCTGCATAGGAAGTGAATCCCCCTTGCATCTTTCCTGCCTGGAAGGGACAGCCGCTTCCGATAGAATTTGGGTGATAGCTCGATTGTCCTCTATTGATCTGCTGACGCATGAAACCGTCACGTTGATTGTTGTGCACGGGAACAACCGGCCTGTTGATCGGTATCTCGTGAAAATTCGGTCCGCCTAACCTGGTAAGTTGTGTATCCGTGTAAGAAAATAATCTTCCCTGCAACAGTGGATCGTTCGTGAAATCGATTCCCGGCACGATATGCCCGATGTGAAATGCGACCTGTTCCGTTTCTGCAAAAAAGTTATCAGGATTGCGGTTCAATGTCATCTTACCTATTCTCTGCACGGGCACCAGTTCCTCGGGTATGAGCTTGGTTGCATCGAGCAGGTCGAACTCATACTTATGTTCATCGGCTTCGGGCACGATCTGCACGCCAAGTTCCCATTCGGGGAAATCGCCATTCTCAATCGCTTCCCAAAGATCGCGGCGATGAAAGTCGGGGTCCTTGCCGGAGATCTTCTGTGCTTCGTCCCATGCAACGGAATGTACGCCGAGCAGCGGCTTCCAGTGAAATTTTACGAAATTAGCCTCACCGGCCTGGTTGATTAAGCGAAAGGTGTGGACGCCGAAGCCTTCCATCATTCTATAACTTCTCGGTAGGGCACGATCGCTCATCAGCCACATGATCATATGCGCAGATTCCGGCATCAAGGAAATGAAATCCCAGAAAGTATCATGGGCAGAGGCGGCCTGCGGGATCTCATTATGAGGTTCGGGTTTAACGGCATGAACAAGATCGGGAAACTTCACCGCATCCTGGATGAAGAAAACCGGCATGTTGTTTCCCACCAGGTCGAAATTTCCTTCCTGCGTATAAAACTTAACGGCAAACCCCCTCACATCGCGGGCTAGATCCGTTGAACCGCGTGAACCCGCGACGGTCGAGAAACGAACAAACACGGGTGTCTCAAGAGCAGGATCATTCAGAAAATTCGCTTTGGTAAGCGAAGCAATGGATTCATACACCTTGAATACGCCGTGTGCCGCGGAACCGCGGGCATGTACGACCCTTTCGGGTATGCGCTCATGATCGAAATGAGTGATCTTCTCCCGGAGTATGAAATCTTCCAGCAGGGTCGCTCCCCTATCACCCGCCTTCAGTGAATTCTGGTCGTCGTTGATCTTGACTCCCTGGTTCGTGTTGAGCAGTGTATCGAGCCCCTCTTCGCGATGAATTTCGAGACTTTCCAATTTTTTATTACTGTTGCCTTCCCTATCCTGAAGTGGTTTACTTGGATCTGTTGCCATAAAAAAGTTTTATTACGGGTTAAAAGATGTATCACAACATCTACAAAAGAAAGGCCATGTTACCACGGGTTCTTACCCAGCCGCCCCATTTTGAGGGAGGACCATTGATCTACCCGGGAAAACCCTGACGTGTTGCGATGCACAATTGCATTTAACGGCAATAGGCGGGCTTATAGAAGATAAAATAAATCATCACAATTTCAACCAGCAGTTGAGATCGTTCAATTTCGGAAATAAAATCAACAATCATAAACCGGTTGGGGTAGTACCGGTACGCACTCGGGTGATGTAAGGGCATCGGAACAAAATAAAATTGCTATCGGGCATTCATGATCATTTAATGATACGCGATCCAGTAACAATAAGTTGTTTCCGGCCAATTTTTTGCATACAACTGAAAGGGAAATACAACCCCATCAGCCAATTTCTTTCTATACGCTATTATTATCCCCTTCAATATTATGTCTACTGAAAGAAAATATCCATTGCCACAGGAAAATGGCCATCCGCCTGATACGGGTTATCCTCTCATTGTGATTGGTGCATCTGCCGGCGGTTTCGAGGCATTGAAGACACTGGTTCAAAATTTACCCGCCGATTTCCCCGCACCCATCTTCGTTGTCTGGCATATGTCGCCAGATGTGCCTGGCATACTTCCGCAGGTATTGAATAAGCAGAATAGTATCTATGCGGCGTCCGCCTATGACATGGAGCCGATACAGAAGAATAGGATATATGTAGCGCCCCCCGATCGTCATCTCCTTATCGATCGTGGATTCGTCAGGGTAACCAACGGTCCCAAGGAGAACCGCTTCCGTCCCGCCGTGGACCCTCTTTTTCGTTCGGCTGCCTATGTGTATGGCCCGCGCGTGATCGGTATTATCCTGTCCGGCGCATTGGACGACGGCACATCTGGTCTGTGGAATGTAAAGCGTTCGGGCGGAACGACCATTGTGCAGGATCCGTTGGATGCAGAAGTCGCTTCCATGCCCGCTAATGCAATGCGGGAGGTCCGGGTC
>DATHKS010000096.1:0-2206 GCA_035488975.1 Chitinophagaceae bacterium
CGGGAAAGAAATTCGATTGGAATGTGTTGAAAGGATCCGCCATCAACAAACTCTTCTTCCTCAGCGGCGGCATCGAGCCGGGAGATGAAAGAAAACTCCGGGAATTCGAGACGGAGGAAGTAGGAAAGAAATTATTCTCAATAGATATCAATAGTAAATTCGAAGTGAGCCCGGGTGTGAAGAATATAGAGAAAGTCAGGGAATTCTGTCTCAATCTCCGGTCTTAAAATAATCAAATGAGTACGACGACACAATACACTTCGCCGGATGTGCGGGGATACTATGGACAATTCGGCGGGGCATTCATCCCCGAGATGCTGCACCGCAACGTGGAGGAACTGCGTTCGCGGTACCTGCAGATCATGGACGAGCCTTCTTTCCAGGAGGAATTACAGTCCCTGCTGAAGGACTATGCCGGCCGGCCGACGCCTCTCTATCATGCGAAGCGTTTGAGCGAACAATTCAAGACCCATATTTACCTGAAACGCGAGGACCTCTGTCACACCGGCGCGCATAAGATCAACAACACGATAGGGCAGATCCTGCTGGCGCAACGATTGGGAAAGAAGAGGATCATCGCGGAGACCGGCGCCGGACAACATGGAGTGGCTACAGCCACCGTGTGTGCGCTTAAGGGCATCCAGTGCATAGTTTATATGGGTGAAAAGGATATCGAACGCCAGGCGCCGAATGTGGCGCGCATGAAGATGCTCGGCGCCACAGTGATACCCGCGCTATCGGGAAGCAGGACGCTGAAGGACGCGACCAACGAAGCGATCCGCGACTGGATCAATCACCCCGACGATACGCATTATATTATTGGCAGCGTGGTGGGCCCGCATCCTTATCCCGATATGGTAGCGAGATTCCAATCCGTGATCAGCAAGGAGATCAGGTGGCAATTGAAGGAAAAACTAGGAAAGGAGCTGCCCGACCGCGTGATCGCATGTGTTGGGGGCGGAAGCAATGCCGCGGGAGCCTTCTATCATTTCCTCGATGATCTTTCGGTTCAGCTCATTGCCGTTGAGGCGGCCGGGCTTGGCATCACCAGCGGGCACAGTGCCGCTACATCTCAACTAGGCAAGCCTGGTGTATTGCATGGAAGCAAGAGCCTGGTGATGCAGACGGAAGATGGACAGGTAGTGGAACCGCACAGCATATCCGCGGGGCTCGACTACCCTGGCATCGGGCCATTGCATGCGCACCTGTTCGAGACCGGTCGCGCCAAATTCCTGAGTGCAACGGATGCCGAGTCGGTCGATGCGGCATTCAACCTCGCGAAACTCGAAGGCATCATTCCTGCATTGGAGAGCGCGCATGCACTGGCGGCATTGAACCAATTGGAATTTTCACCGGCGGAAACAGTAGTTATCTGCCTGAGCGGCCGCGGCGATAAGGACCTCGCCACCTATATGAAATACATAAAAGAATAATATGCGTACTCAAAAATTTCTATTCTGTTGGATGCTCGTTCTCTTCCTCGCAGTATCATGCGAGAGAAAGCCATTCGTAGAACATAAAATAAAAATGGAAGCGACTGCGAAGCCCTGCAGCCAGTTGCAGGAAACATTTCGCCTGAATTCCAATTTCGGCGGCGAGCGATTTGAATTTGAGAAATGTTTACCTGACGGTTACCAGGAAAAATCGATAACGACTGAACGAAGAGCCGATACCGTTGTGGTTTCCTTCAATACCGCGAAGGATGATAAGCAATCTGTCTATAAAATAACCCTCGATATCGATAGCTACCCGGCATATCATTTCATTACGATAGACAACGAAACATATTCACTTAGTCCCACCGCGAAATAAAATTTATCATGGGCAGGATCTCCGGCTTGTTCGACAAGAAAGAAAATAATATCCTTAATATCTACTACACGGCTGGCTACCCAACGCTTCATAGCACGATGCCGATCCTGCGGGAACTTCAGCAGGCCGGCGCCGATATGGTGGAACTCGGAATGCCCTATAGCGATCCGCTTGCCGATGGCCCGGTGATACAGCATAGCAGCAGCATCGCCCTGGCGAATGGGATGACCATACAACGCCTCTTCGATCAGTTGAAGGACATGCGAAATGAGATCCATATCCCGGTCATATTGATGGGATACATGAACCCGGTACTCCAGTTCGGCTTCGAAAGGTTCTGTGCAGCAGCGGCGGCGGTTGGGGTGGACGGTTTGATCATCCCCGATCTTCCCGG
>DATHKS010000097.1:0-2800 GCA_035488975.1 Chitinophagaceae bacterium
CTCGCAACGCTTCGGACTGTACCGTTGGCATATCACGGATCCCATTCGCTTCGAGAGCAATCTGAAAGTGACAATTCAGGCCCTCGGATGGCGGAGTGGTGGACGGTATCTCCCGCTGCAGGACGATATTACTTCCGTTGCATTCTGGTACCAGGTAGGCCCGCATGGCCCGTATCCGTCCTTACCAACGAAGGACGAACTGGAAGTGAATTAATAAACGACCGGTACGCGCTTCAACCATAATTGCGATATGAAAAAATATCTTTCCATTCTTCTATTATTTGTCTTTGCGTGTGCAAATGCACAGGATAAATTCTTTTCGCTTCCGCTCGCTCAACTACAGGATAAGATAAAAGGTGGCTGGGCCGGGCAAACGATCGGCGTCACCTTCGGCGGCCCGTATGAGTTCCAGTTCAACGGCACCTTCATCGGCGACTACCAGTCATTGAAATGGTATGATGGCTATCTCCGCAATACCATGTTGAACAATCCGGGTCTGTATGACGACCTGTACATGGACCTGACCTTCGTGGATGTCATGGAGAAATACGGGCTCGATGCACCTGTCGATTCATTTGCCAATGCCTATGCCAATGCAGGCTACATGCTGTGGCACGCCAACCAGGCGGGCCGCTATAATATTCAACACGGCATCAGGCCTCCGCAGAGTGGCTTCTGGAAGAATAACCCACATGCTGATTGTATCGACTACCAGATAGAATCCGACTTCGCCGGTCTCATGAGCCCGGGTATGCCAAATACGGCCTCGGCCATCAGCGATAAGATCGGGCATATCATGAACTATGGTGACGGATGGTATGGCGGCGTATTCGTTGGCGCGATGTATTCTCTTGCATTCGTTTCAAAAGATATTCCATACATCATTCGCGAAGCGCTAAAGACCATTCCGGTACGGAGTAAATTCAATAAATGCATCAGTGATGTGATCGCCTGGCATGCTAAATACCCGGCCGATTGGAAGCAGACCTGGCTGGAAGTACAAAAGAAATGGGCCAATGATATTGGTTGCCCCGAAGGAGTCTTCGTTCCATTCGATATAGATGCAACGGTCAACGCCGCATATGTAGTGATAGGGTTACTATACGGCAAGGGAGACTTCACACAAACACTGGAGATCACCACACGCTGCGGGCAGGATGCGGATTGCAATCCCTCCTCGGCAGGTGGTATCCTGGGTACCGTGCTTGGCTATGAAAAGATACCGGCGCGGTGGAAGATGGGTCTCAGGGAAGCAGAGCCCATCGATTTCAAATACACCACGATGAGCCTGGATGATGTCTACGTCACGGGTCTCAAACATGCGAAGAAGAACATTGAGGCCAACGGCGGTCAAGTGAATGCGGAAGTGGCAAGAATAAAATTACAGTCGCCGGTGGCCGTAAGATTCGAGGAGAGCTTTCCGCGGCTCATTCCCATAGACAAATTCCCTGCGAACTGGTCGGCCGATAAGACCCATATCGACTTCAGCTTCGAGGGTACAGGCTTCGTCATCAAGGGAGAGTCGGCCAGGTGGGGAAGCGAATCCGGTAATATTCTGCATGCCGAGCTATACGTTGATGGAAAACTCGAGGAGAAGATTGAACTTCCCGCAAGCTATACCGCGCGTCGGTACGAGGTATGCTGGAAGTATGATCTGCCAATGGGGAAACACGAGGTGCAATTGAAATTATTGAACCCTTCCCCGGAAAGCGAGATCCAAAATACCGCCATTATCACATATTCAAACAACTCCACATCGAACTAGCGGTACATTTTTTTTTACTTTTACTTTTGAATTTATGAAATACGTATTCTCCATTCTATTGTTTTTCCTGACGGTGGCCGCCTCTAATGCTCAGCCGATCCGCCTCATTGTCCGTGGCGATGACATGGGCTATTCACATGCAGGCAACCAGGCACTCATTAAATGTCACAAGGAAGGGATCGAGACATCGATCGAAGTGATCGTTGCATCGCCGTGGTTCCCGGAAGCGGTGAAATTGCTGGCGGCCGATAGTACCAGCGATGTCGGCATTCACCTTGCATTGACCAGCGAGTGGAGCAACGTGAAATGGCGTCCATTGACCGACTGCCCAAGCCTGAAAGATGCCGACGGATATTTTTACCCCATGGTATTCCCCAATAAGAACTATCCCGGGCAATCGATCTCCGAACACACCTGGAATATCGCGGAGATAGAAAGGGAATTCCGTGCACAAATAGAATTGGCCTTACGAAAGATTCCACGCATCAGCCATATCTCCTCGCACATGGGCTGCACCGGTCTTAGTGATTCGGTTTTGGCAATGGCAAGACGGTTGGCAAAGGAATACAAGATCGACATCGATCTAAAGACATACAATGTAAAAGAAGTCGGCTACGACGGCCCGTCCGGGACATCGGCGGAGAAGATCAGCAGCTTCATGGCCATGCTCAATGGACTCAAGCCTGGGAATACCTATCACTTTCTCGATCACCCGGGGCTGGATTCACCTGAGCTTCGTGCCATCTACCATATCGGCTACGAAGGCGTAGCGGTCGACCGCCAGGGAGTTACGGATACGTGGACGAACAGGCAGGTGAAAGAATTAATAAAGAAGAAGGGGATAAAATTGATTAGTTATAAAGACCTTCTTTCACTATAACGGCTTGGCTTGATAATATTCAATATAGGATTAGGTAGAATAAGCGCAAAGGGCTTTAATTACGGGATAAGGATGCGGTATTTGATTCATCATACGATTAATTACTGAGTGAAAAAGTCCCTTCCTTGCATTTCTTCTATTGAACCGGTAGACAT
>DATHKS010000098.1:0-5226 GCA_035488975.1 Chitinophagaceae bacterium
CGCATTCGTCGCACGTGTCTTATCCGGGTTTAACTCCTGCAGGCTCTCCATCGTCTTCACGCCGAAGGGCGTGGCCGCATTGTCGAGGCCGAGGAGGTTAGCGGAGAAATTCATCATCATATGACCCATGGCCGGGTGGCCCTTCGGGATATCGGGGAATAGCCGTGTAAAGAAGGGACCGATGATGCGTGAGAGCAGCCTGACTCCACCCGCCCATTCAGCGATCGTCATGAATCCCATGAATAGCGTGAGGATCCCTACCAGCCCTATGCAGATCGTTACGGCTTCTTTGCAGGTCTCGATGATCCCGCTGGCCGCCTGCACCCTTACCCCTATGATCCGGTCATTCTCTCTCTTGTAGACGATCTTGGATGCGGGATCCGACACTCTTGCGAGGGTATCGAGACCCAGGGCTATGGCCGGTGCGGTGGCAGAATTGAATTCCCTGACCTGTATGGAATCCCCGCTCTTTCCAATGACCATATTACTGAAGATCTGCTTCTCCCCATTTCCCGAGAAATACTTGAAAGCCGCGACTGAAAAGGCAATGATGATAAATGCGGACCATAACCTGGTTAGAGCCATATTCTTTTATCGTTTTGTCGTTTGAAGGCCACTTCGGAGGCCGCGTTTGAAGGTAATCGAAAGTTACTAATGCAGCAAAGAGTAGGCTGATTTTCACGTATCTTCGCCCGCTGAAATTTAGTACGTGTCCTGGAGCTGAGTTGGAATTGGGAATTTGGGATTTGGAATTAGGCCCCATACGCAAAGACTTTCCAATTCGTTTTACTCTTCGATTCACGATTGCCGATTCACGTTCTTAATTCACAATTCACGTACTAATTATAGATATGGCACTACAAGCAGGCATCGTTGGTCTCCCGAATGTTGGAAAATCTACTCTATTCAATGCTGTGAGCAATAGCGCCAAGGCGCAGGCAAGCAATTACAGGTTCTGCACTATCGATCCCAATGTGGGTCTTGTGGATGTGCCGGACAAGCGGCTCAATAAGCTCGCCGAACTCGTACTTCCCAACCGGACAGTACCCACACAGATCGAGATCGTGGATATTGCCGGCCTCGTTCGCGGCGCCAGCAAGGGTGAAGGACTCGGTAATAAATTTCTTGGAAACATCCGTGAAGTAGATGCCATCATTCATGTGATCCGCTGCTTCGAAGATGAGAACATTCTCCGAGATGAAGGGGCGATCAACCCGGTCAGCGATAAGGAGATCATAGACACCGAGCTCCAGTTAAAGGACCTCGATAGCGTGGAGAAGAAATTATCGAAGACGGAAAAGCAGGTGCGCATCGATCCCAAGCTAAAGACCGAACTCGATACACTCATCATTTGCAAGAAACACCTGGAACAAGGGAAGAATATCCGCGAGCTGCAGCTATCAAAGGAGGAAAAGGCATCTGTCGCCGATCTGTTCCTGCTCACGGATAAGCCCGTTCTCTATGTCGCTAATGTCGACGAAGCCTCGATGCATACCGGCAATAAGTTCTCGCAGGCCCTTGCCGATGCCGTCAAAAATGAAAAGGCGGAAGTCATCATCATGAACAATAATATCGAAGCGCAGATCGCCGAACTCGAAAACGCAGACGATCGCCAGTTATTCATGGAAGAATACAAGATGACCGAGCCGGCACTCGACCGTCTCATCCATTCGGCCTACCGCTTATTGAATCTGTATACCTATTTCACAGCCGGCGTGCAGGAAGTACGCGCGTGGACCATTCATGAAGGTTGGAAGGCGCCACAGGCAGCCAGTGTTATTCATACCGACTTCGAAAAGGGATTCATCAAAGCAGAAGTGATCGGCTATGATGATTTCATACAATACCGCTCGGAAGCCGCCTGCCGCGAAGCGGGCAAGCTACGAATTGAAGGAAAGGAATATGTGGTGAAGGATGGGGATGTGATGCACTTTAGATTCAATGTGTAATACGATTTGTACAATGTGCCAATGTGCAAATTAGCCAATGTGCCAATGGTCCTAATCAGTAAAAGCATTTCGTATCGGAGCACGCTCAATTGGCATATTTACAAATTGGCTAATTGGCACATTTATGCAAATTATTAAAACAGTGCCGTAAGCGACGCCCTCCCAATATGCACCGTCTTCGTCTCCGCCGGCTTCCTTCCGTCATATTGAAAATTCAGTTCCAGATTGTTCAGCAATTTCTTGGTCAGGGTAACCGACCAGAGATAGTTCTTTCCCGGTAACAATCCATCCAGCATGATATAGCTTACCGTACTCACCGCCGTGTTCCCGCTGGTCTTGAAGTCGATATTGTTGAAGGTGAACCTGCCCGTGATCGAACTATTCTGCAACACATTGTATTTCGTTTCCACATTTATGGAATTCGATCTCGACTTCTCTCCACCGAATACAGGTTCATTCTTCTTGTCCTCGTACTTATAGCCCGTTGCTATACGGAATTTAGTGCCCTGTATGAACGTCACCGAAGGCTCGAGCGTTCTTATCTTAAGATCGTAGTTCCGGTTATCGAACTGCGAATTAGGAGTGAACAGGGAATTGGCGCCCGTCCGGATACTCGTTAGGAATGCAAATGACCTGCTCAGGTTCCAGCGGAACTTACCCGTCCAGTCGAGGACCTTCCGGCTCTCATATCCATAGGTGAGCAATGCCTTTCCATTATTGCGCAGGTTGCTGACATCGATGCCCCAGTCGCTGTTGAAGCGGTTGAAGGAAACTGTATTTACAAAGACATTGTTCAGCGTTACGAGCGCCGTATCCGCCAGGCTGTATTTGAATGGATCGAACTCGAAGCTTCCCTTTGCAATCGACTTCTTGCTTATCTGCATCGTGGTATTGTAGTTGAAGCGGGCCAGCAGGTTACGCAGGCCGCGCAGATCGGGCTTATTCAGCACAGCCCTCGGGTTGATATTTAGTCCATAGTTAAAGGTGATATAGTTTGCCTTCAGGAACTCATTCGTTGGTGTGAGAATGCGGATGAATTTCGCCTGGTCGGCAAAGGCCGCGAGCTCGAATTCATTCAATTGCTGTACGCCGTCTGAATTGTAATCGATCCATGCGTATTGACCCGTGCCGGCCGGTACTTCCACATAGGCAAGGTCCCGCTTCTGTTCCTGTCCTGCGCCGACTTCATACAATACATTTCCCGTGAGGAAGCCCTTCCATTCATTCATGATATACTCCGCACGCCCCAGGATGGTCTCATCCTCTTTCTCCGGCGAGATCTTCTCATTGATGATCCTCAGTTTCCGGAAGGTCGCATTCAGCAGGAACTGCCGGTGCGGGTTCGCCAATAATTCGGTCGTGACATTTAGGTTAAGGCTCCGGTCTCCATTGAGGAAGCTCTTCCCATAGGCATAGCGATCGGAGCGGGTGAAAAATGTTACGCCATAGTGATTCTTCTTCGCATCATCCGATTTCATATACACCGAATAACTATCGAACGAGAAGGCCGCAGCAGTCAGCGTATCCGTTCCTTTACTCCGCGTCGTATTCTGTTCCGTAGCATACCTGACGCCCACCCTCCAATTATCGAACCGCTTCAGTTGTTTGCTAAGGTCTATCGTGGGGCGGAGGAAGATGCCCTTATCGTTTGTGGAGCTAAAGTTCGTTGCGACGAACTCATTGTTGAATGTCCAGCCTTTCCAACTGACAACATGGTTCACGGCGTTCTGAATGCCGTTGTAGTCGTCACCCCGACGATAGTTCGTAAACTTATAGGTGACCTGCTGACCTTTATTATTCCGTAATCCTGCCGAGGCACGGATGATATTCTCGGTTTCGGGAAGAACGATGAGAGGCAATCCCCAATCGCGTGTAAACTCTACGGAACGCAAACGTTCTAACGGCCTGAATTTCGCCTGCACGAATTCATAGTCCAGTCCCGTGAGCAATTCGAGCTTATTCTTTGCTCTTAGCGACGCCACATTGTTCACCTGCAGCTTCGCCGCAAATCCCTTATCGTCGCCATTATTGATCTTGGAGAATGTGTTCGCATCGTAGTCGCTCATCGCCACCTCCGCCTTCAGCAATGTATTCTTATCTACCTGGTAGTCGGCGCCGAGGTTGATCAATTGTTGTTTCTTGGGAGTCACCAGTATCGTGACGGCCTCATAATTTCCCTGCAACACAGTTCCCACCGGGGGCACATAAACGTACACCTTGCCATTGGCGCCATTGAAATCCGGGATATAGTTGCCATTCCCCTGTCCTACCGCCACAAATGAAAGATTGTATTTCGCGCTATCGGGATTCGTGGAGTAGCGATAGAAGGAATCTATGCTGGTGCCATTATCGAAATATACACGCTGGTAGAGGATCTTCCCCGCGGCGAACGTATCGAGTGCCGCCGATGGATAGAAACCGCGTTGAATGCTATCACCGAGATTGGCCAGGAATTGCTTCTGGTCCTTATCGAGCACCTGGTTGATCTGCGAATTCTTTGCATCACTATTCGTGAATGCGCCAACCCTGATCTTAAGTTTCTTGTTGAATTCGAATTCCTGGCTTACATAGAAATTGGCATTCAGGAAATTCCTGTCCGCATACTCGAATTCTATCTGTATGCGACTGTCTTTCGTGATCATGCGCTTCGGCGTAAATGTCAGCTCCGCCGTATTGTAGTTGATCACGTAGTCCTGGTCTTCTCCCCTCTGCAACAATTCACCATCCACGAACACGCGTTCCGTATTGGCCAGCACGATGAAGAAGAATTCATTATTCGCTCCCTGCAGGCGGTACGGCCCCTGGTTGCCCTCGAGAGCCTGGATGATGTTGCGGGTGAATTTTCCCTTAGCTATCGATCCACTTGCAAGCGTCTTCGATTCGATCTTCTTTCCAATCGGGTTCGTCGTCTGAAAAGATACACCCTGCAGGCGCTTATAGAAGTTGAGGAAATAACTTTCATTCTGCCGGATATCGATATCTCCGAGATTCAATTGCCAGTTCTTCTTCTTGAATTGAAGAAAGACCTGGTCAAATTCATTCAGCTGCTGCGTATTCCCATCCGGTTGTATCGGGATATTATTATCGGTAATGGCCGCCTGTATCTCGATGCTGTCGCCGAGCATTCCACTAAGCTGGAGATTGAGTGTTGAATTCAATACGGCATCCTGGCTGTTGCCGAATGCTATCTGGCGGCCGAAGCTTCCCTCGGCCTTCATGGTGCTGAAATTGAAAATGCCCTTGTCCGCATCGCTCAGTCCGGAGTTGAATTCATACG
>DATHKS010000099.1:0-5174 GCA_035488975.1 Chitinophagaceae bacterium
GGCGGATCTCCTGGAAGGAAAGATCGTCTCGATGGGCACGCTTCCCGTATCGGTATGTCAATATAAATTCGGCGCTGGCATCGTTCATGGCGGAATCAGGTCGGCAACTGCAGCCATTCCAAAACCCGAACCGGAGGATACCCTGTTGACTGCGCGCCTCAGCATCATAGATTCCATTGCCAATGATGGTGTCGACCGCAAGGCATATCCCGGCTGTGTGGTCATTGCCATTCATGACGGCAAGATCATTTATAACAAGGCCTTCGGTCACTACGAATTCTCGGCCGGCTCCCCGGCAATGGATCCAGAGAGCATCTTCGATCTCGCTTCCGTCACAAAAGTATCCGCAACAACGCTTGCGGTAATGAAACTCTACGAGGAAGGAAAACTCGATCTGAAAAAGAGATTGGGCAATTACCTGCCATGGGTGAGAGGCACCGATAAGGCCAATCTCGAGATCGACGATATACTCATGCACGAAGCAGGGCTCGTTTCTTTTATCTCTTTTTATAAGCAAACGCTCGACCCACTCACCGGCATACCGTTGCCGGGGATCTATAGCGATCATTCCAAGCCTGGTTATACCGTACGTGTGGCGGAAGGGCTTTACCTGCGCAATGACTGGCAGGACACGCTACTCAATCATATTGCAAAGAGTCCGCTCGGGCCGCTGCACAAGTATGTGTACAGCGACAACGACTTCATCATCCTCGGCAAGATAGTCGAGGCCATTAGCGGCATGACGCTCGATCAATACGTCATGAAGAATTTCTATAGTAAGATGGGGCTGGTCACTACGGGCTTCAGGCCACGGGAGCGCTTTCCGCTCGACAGGATCGTTCCAACGGAATTGGAGAAGAACTTCCGGCGCCAATTGCTTCGCGGTGATGTACACGATGAAGGGGCATCCATGTTTGGTGAGGTTGCAGGACATGCCGGCCTTTTCTCCGATGCATACGATCTTGCCAAACTCTACCAGATGCTCCTGAATGGAGGCGAATTCAACGGCGAACATTTCTTTAGCCCCTCAACCATTGAGTTATTTACGGGATATCACTCAGCTATCAGCCGCAGGGGATATGGCTTCGATAAACCGGAGAAGGACAATGCCACACGGAAGGACCCCTATCCTGCATCGATGGTTTCTCCCGAGACATTCGGTCATACCGGCTTTACAGGCACATGTGTCTGGGTCGATCCGAAATACAAACTGGTCTATGTATTCTTATCCAACCGGGTGAACCCCACCAGGGACAATCCAAGACTTTCACAGCTGAGCATACGGTCTAAGATCCAGGATGCGATATACCGGGCGTTGAATGCCTTTTGAGCGGGTTAACCGGGATGTCAACCAGGTGTCAACCCAATCGATCAGAAACATGATAGCATAATAGGAGGTTGGCAACCCGAGGCCGGGTTGCCAAGCGCAGGGTCGGGTTGCCAACCTCCCTTTCCGGGATGTCAACTAGGTGTCAACTAACCAAGGTAATCGATATAATGATGCCTGGCCCGAGAGGGCCAACATGTTTGTAACCCAACCACCTCCGCGACATTTGCCCCAGCCGGACAATATATAAAAACATTTTTCGTCACATTCTGGAATAAACGACCATTGCCCCAGAGGGGCAACATGTGAAAAACCAGTTTTTTCCCGTTTCTTCCCATAGAAAGAACAGCATTTACAACGAGACGTTTATGGGAAAATATGCCGAATTGTTAATCAGCCCATGACATTCAGGGCGAGAAATATATTTTTGATGAATTCGTCGAATGACATTTTGCCCCGCTGGGGCAAAGATTAGGGTGGGGTTGCGGATGTGCTACAAACATGTTGCCCCTCTGGGGCAAGGGGGCGTTTGTGTTTTTTCACCAAGTGTCTTACTAAAACCAATGGATTGGTAAAGGAATGCACAGACTGAAACAGTCTGTGCATTCCTTTTTTATTAATACCTGCAGCCTTAAAGCCGCTTATGATCAATTAGTGTATTCAATTGACGACTCACGTTACTAATCCTTCTTCGGATCCTGCGGAGGTCGTCGGTTTCCCTGTGGACGATTCGGCCGTTGACCTCTTTGTCCACCACCTTGTCCCTGTCCGCCCTGTCCCTGACCGCCTTGCCCACCTTGACCCTGCTGTCTTCTTTGAGGATTGCGCTGTTGCTGTCCACCTTGTTGTTGACCACCACCTTGCTGCTGTCCGCCCTGTCCCTGGCCACCTTGTCCGCCTCCCTGTTGCTGGCCTCCCTGTTGTCTTTGTTGTGGACGTTGTCCCTGTCCCTGTCCGCTGTTTCCTCTCTGCTGTTGCTGTTGATGACGGCGTTTCTTGTCTGCCTTCTCGAGGGTGCGCAATGAAATTTGTCCAACCACATCTACGAATTCAGGTTCGATCTCCTTCGGCTTGCCAGTTGTCACTTCCACTGCCTCGAGTTCTTCGGGGATCACACCCTGGCGGTTAAGCGTCTTGATCTTTATTACCCGTTCAATGGTCAGCGGATAGTGTTTGGTACTGTCGGGCAACGTGTACCACATCAGGTTCTTGAAAATATCTTTCTTAATGAGATAGGCATTTCCTTTCGCAACCTGGATCTGATCGCAGTTATCCGGGAAATGTTGCAATGCATCGAGGTAAGTATCGAGTTCGTAATTGAGGCAGCATTTCAATCTTCCGCACTGACCGCTCAATTTCGTTTGATTGATCGACAGATTCTGGTAACGCGCAGCGGCCGTATTCACCGATTTGAAATCGGTAAGCCAGGTACTGCAGCAGAGTTCGCGGCCACAACTTCCAATTCCTCCCACTTTGCCGGCTTCCTGCCTGGCGCCGATCTGGCGCATTTCCACTTTCACCTTGAATTCCGATGCGTACACCTTTATCAATTCGCGGAAATCCACTCTTCCGTCGGCGATATAAAAGAAGGTAGCTTTCCTTCCATCTGCCTGTATCTCCACCTGGCTGATCTTCATATCCAGGCGCAATTGCTTCGCGATCGCCCTGCTCCTTATTACCGCTTCCGGTTCCCGGGCCTTATTCTGTTGCATGATATCGGTATCGCGGTCGGTAGCAACGCGCAATACCTTCTTCATTTCCGGATTGTCTTCCTTCACGTTCCGCTTCTTCATCTGCAAGCGCACGATCTCGCCTGTCAGCGAAACCTCGCCCACGTCGAATCCGCTCACGCCTTCAACGGCTATCATTTCTCCTTTTTCGAATTGCTGAAGATTGGGGTTCCTGAAAAAATCCTTACGCGTTCCCTTGTTGAAGCTGACCTCTATCACCTTGCAGGCGCTGGCAAAGTCCGCCATCGGAAGATTATGAAGCCAATCGTATGTGTTCATGCGATTGCATCCACCGGTACTGCATCCGCCATTGCTCTTACATCCTCCTGGTTTTCCGCCGGTGGCGGTGCCGCAGCTGGTACATCCCATGCTATAAAGTACCTGTCGGCCGACAGGCAGGTTCAATGAATGAATATTTTTGACAAGGGAGTATTGGCCCGGCTGCAGAATGTCTATAAGCTTCGTTGCGTCGCACTCTTCAGGGCCTTTTTTGCTAATGAGCTGAATGAAAACGGCAAGGCAAACCTGGAATATTTATTGAAAAGACTGAATAAGACGCCATTACAAATACCATAAACAAACACCTCCCTTCGCACAAAACCTCGTCCCCGACTGGTCCCATAACGTAAAAAATCTGGTCTCAGTTCGTCAAAAATACAATTTTATCCTGGATGATATGGTATAACTTGATCGTAAGGGCATGGAAGAGGATTTTAGCGTTGGCGTTCCTTTCTATGTAGTAGGAGGTCCTGTCCAGCTCCTCTATAATGGCCTGCTGCTGCTCTATCCCCGTGATCTTATTCAGCCTCTCGGCAAAATCCTTGTCTTTTCCTCCTATCGCCCCAGTTTCACCTCCCATAACTCTCAACCGGATGGCCTGCTCCAGCAGGTGATTGAAATAGCGAAGGAATTGCTTCTGCTTTTCCCGTCCCAACCTGCTCATTTCCTCCACCCATTTCACCTGGGCAATGGGTCCCGTCTTCATCACGGCATTCAGCCAATCGCGGAGCAGGCTCTGCCAATCCTCGTCGGCATGTTGCACAAGCTGAAGCGCCTCGCGGTAATTGCCCTCGCTCACAGCAGCCACCTGCCGCGCAATAGCGGCATCCGTCTTGTGGCGATTCACCAGCGCTTCTTCTATCTCTGCCGTCTCCAACAGCGGGACTCTCACCAGCTGGCAGCGGCTCAGGATGGTCTGCAGGATCAACGATTCGTTTTCCGCGACCAGTATAAATAAGGTATTGGCCGGCGGCTCCTCTATTAGTTTGAGAAGTTTATTTCCCTCGTTACCCAGGTATTCGGGCAACCACATGATGAGGATCTTGTATTCACTCTCGAAACTCTTCAGGTTGAGTTTACGGATAATATCATTGCATTCGTGAGCGGTGATATTTCCCTGTTTGTTCTCCGCCCCGATGAATTGCAACCAGTCATACACATTTCCATAAGGATATCCTTTAATGAACTCCCTCCATTCCGATATGTAGTCGGTACTGACGGGAGGGGATCCAGGCTTCTTCGTCACCACGGGATAGGAGAAGTGTATATCGGGGTGGATCAATTGTGTGGCCTTCAGGCAGGCGGCGCAGACACCGCAGGAGTCCATCAATCGGGTTGCGCTGGCCGCAGGCAACTCCTCACCAAAAAGAGAAGGCTCGGTTTCACCTGCCTTCCTGCTATTTACTTTTTCGCAGACGACGAACTGGGCAAATGCCAGGGCGAGTGACAAAGCCCCGCTTCCTTCCTTTCCAAGAAAAATAAGGGCATGGGCGAGCCGGTTGTCCTGCATGAGCTCAGGCAATTCCTTCTTCAACTCCTGCTGTCCTATGATCTTGCTGAATTGCATAGCTGCGAAAATAACCCATCTGAAAATAAAAAAGCGGCCTGTTTCACCAGTGCCGCTTCAAATCTTTTTAGTTGGAATATCAATTGAGATATTTCAAAACGTCCTCACTCATCGGGTTCACCTTGTTATTGATAACGGTGATCAGCTGTCCGTTCTCATCGAGCAGGAATTTTGTGAAGTTCCATTTGATCGGATCGGTAAATCCTTTCTTGGCTGCTTCATCAACCAGGTATTTGAAGATCGGGTCGATATCGGCGCCTTTTACGGAAAC
>DATHKS010000100.1:0-7939 GCA_035488975.1 Chitinophagaceae bacterium
TACTTCTTTAACAGATTTAGTATATCTGATTTTTTCATTATTGCGTCTGCGATCTCATTGGTCATCGAAAGGAACGACTGCGGGTAGATGCCTGCCCAGCAGATGAGTACCACGATGATCCCCAGGGCCAGTTTCTCCGAAAGTTTGATGTCCTGTGCCTGGGCGGTCCTTGCCACCGTTTCCCCATAGAATATCTTCCGGATCATGTTCAATGTATAGATAGCCGCGAGAATGATGCACACACCGGCCGCCACAGTATAGGCCGTGCCATATGCCGTGACCTTCGACGCGAAGACACCGCTGAACATGAGAAACTCCCCGATGAAGCCATTGGTAAGCGGCAAGGCGATATTCGCCAGGGCCACGATCACGAAATAGATGGCCAGCACCGGCGCCTTTTGTGCAATGCCGCCGAGTTCCGAAAGCTTGCGTGTGCCGAATTGCCTCTCGATGAGTTCGGCCCCGATCCACAACCCGATGATGTTGATCCCGTGATTGAACATCTGTATCATCACGCCCTGCAGGCTGAGTTTATTTTCGGAGAAAATGGCCACGCACATCAGTCCCACGTGCGCAATGGAAGAATAGGCGATCAATCGCTTCATATCATCCTGCCGGATGGCGATGAGCGAGGCATAGATCATTCCTATCACCGCCAGCCAGGAGACCGTATCACCCCAGCTATAGGAAGCGAAGGGCAGCACGGGCAACAACCAGCGGAGCAGGCCAAACACTCCCATCTTCACCATTACGCCACTGAGCACCATGGTGGTGGCCGTCGGCGATTGCTCGTAGGTATCCGGCTGCCAGGTATGGAAGGGAAACACTGGCATCTTCACGGCAAACGCGATGAAGAAGAGCCAGAATAACCAGGTCTGTTGCCTGGGCGGTATATGTGCATTATAGAATGCCTGTATATCGAAAGAGTTGTTAGCAGTATGCGCCGAGATGAAGATGATGCCGACCAGCATCAGCAACGAGCCGAGAAATGTATAGACGAAGAATTTGAAGGTGACCGCGATCCTTCTCTCTCCTCCCCATTGTGAACAGAGGAAGTAGGCCGGTATGAGTGCGAGTTCCCAGAAGAAATAAAACAGCAGCGCATCCATGGCTACGAACACGCCCATCATTCCTGCCTGCATCAGCAGCATCAGTCCGAAGAAATTGCCTGCTTTCTTATAGGTAGAGTTCCAGGTAGAGAGCAGGATGATTGGGAAGGCCACGGCGTTAAGCAGGCAAAGGATCTTCCCCATGCCATCGAGCCCCACGGAGAAGCTGCTTCCTACTCCCTCCATCCACTCGGCGCGGAAGGCCAGGTGATCCGTATTATTCCAGGCTGTGATGCCGAATAAGAGAATGGCCAGTGTAAGCAGCGAGGAAAATAAGGCCCACGCGCGCGCAACCTTTGCATCGGTCGCGAAGAACGACGCAAGGCCTGCAAGCAACGGGATCAATATCATTAAAACTGGAATCATAAGTCCCTGGTCCCTTAATGGGTGTTATTTATTAAGTCAATAATTCGTATTCGTCAATCTTCGGTATTCTCTACCCAATTATTTCCGGAGGAAGAACTGGAGCACAAAGACCACCAGCATTCCCAATACCATAAGCAATACATAGCTTCCCACCTGCCCGCTCTGCAACAATCGCAACTGGCGGCTGCTGTAGTTCACCAGCCGACCGACACCATTCACCACGCCATCGATCAGTCTGCGCTCGATGACCGAATCCAGGAAGCCGGCGAATTTGTTCAGCGGCGTCACGATGACCTTATCGTACAACTCATCGACATACCATTTATTCGCCAATACTTTTCCGAAGCCCGTCGCCTCACCGAGTTCCGGTTTCTTGGTGAACCTGTTCCATGCATATACTACCGTGATCAATATGAGTACCGTGGAGATGCCGGTCAGCATCCATTCCTTATCATGCGAGAGTTCGTTCGGTCCGAGCACCGTATAGGAACCCGCGAATACGGGCGAGAGAAAATCACGAAGGGCATGTGCGCCGTGCGCCATGTATTCCGGTATGCCGATATACCCGCCGATGATGGAAAGAATGGCGAGGATAATAAGCGGACCTGTGATAGCCATAGGGCTTTCATGAAGGTGATGCTCCTGGTCGTGCGTGCCACGGAATTTACCGTTGAAGGTGGTGGCATAGAGCCTGAACATATAGAATGCGGTGAGCAACGCGGTAAACAGTCCTATGATATAGAACACCGGTGACTTGCCGAATGCGCCCGCGAGAATTTCATCTTTGGAAAAAAAACCCGAGAAACCGGGTATGCCGGCGATCGCTATACAACCGATAAGGAAGGTGATGTTCGTGATCTTCATGTATTTCTTCAGGCCGCCCATCTTGCGGATGTCCTGCTCGCCGCCCATGGCGTGGATCACGCTGCCGCTGCCGAGGAACAACAGCGCCTTGAAGAATGCATGTGTCATTACGTGGAATACCGCCGCCACATAGGAACCCGTGCCCAGGGCAAGGAACATGTACCCGAGCTGGCTCACGGTCGAATAGGCCAATACTTTCTTGATATCGTTTTGCTTGAGGGCTATGGTTGCGGCCAGTAAGGCGGTAGCCAGGCCGATGATCGAGATGATGTTAAGGACAAGCGGCGAATTGGAATAAAGGATATTGCTCCGCGCGATCATATAGATACCGGCCGTTACCATGGTCGCCGCATGTATGAGTGCGGAGACGGGCGTGGGGCCTGCCATGGCATCGGGCAACCAGGTGTACAATGGAATCTGTGCGCTCTTGCCGGTTGCACCAATGAAGAGCAATAGGGTGATGCCTGTGATATCCGATTGAGTAAGATGTCTTAGATTTTCCGTTAAGAATACTTCGCTGTAGGAAACGGTTCCCAGCCGCTGTATCAGCCAGAAGATAGCGATCAGGAAAGCCAGGTCGCCGATGCGGTTCATCACAAATGCCTTGTTGGCGGCCTTGTTGTATTCCGTCTTCTTGAACCAGAACCCGATCAGCAGGTACGAGCAGAGGCCGACGCCTTCCCACCCGATGAACATGATGACAAAATTGGCACCCATGACAAGAAGGAGCATGGAGAATATAAACAGGTTGAGATAGGCGAAATACCTGGCGAAATGTTCGCTCTTCTCATCGTGCATGTAGGAAGTGGAATAGACATGTATCAGGAAGCCGACGCCGGTGATGATGAGCAGGAAGATGCAGGAAAGCTGATCGATCTGGAAGGCGAAGGGTATCCGCAGATCACCTACGGAAATGAAATTGAAATATTCAGCCGTGTGCGTATTGCCATTCTTTACCTGGATGAATATCCAGATACTCACGATGAACGAGGCGAGTATGCTTCCGCTGCCGATGATACCGATGAGGCTCTTCGACAGCGACTTCCTTCCCAGTCCATTGACCAGGAAGCCCAATAGTGGGAAAAGCGGAACCAGGTAAGCCAACTCTAAGACATTCTTCATAAATCCCTCCGGACCTCCTTAATGAAGGTGTTTGAAGTTTCTGTTGTTTTGAAACTAATGTTTTAATCTGTTCAAAAAGTTCACATCCACCGAATGGATGTTCCGGTACATCATCACGATGATCGCCAGGCCTACACTCACCTCCGCTGCTGCTACCACCATGATGAAGAATACGAATAGTTGTCCTTCCGTTCCCGCCGAGGCATTCACCGTTGCCATCTTCAGGTGATGCATCTTGGAAAAGGCGACGAATAAAAGATTCACCGCATTCAGCATGAGCTCTATGCACATGAAGATGATGATGGCGTTTCGCCTCGTCAATACGCCCACGATCCCTATACAGAAGAGGGCGATGGAAAGGAATATGTAATAATTAATAGGCATAATCAATTTGTCGATTGAGCAATGTGCCGATTATACATTGCCAACACTTCTATTTTATTTAGTTTATTCCTTTTTACCAATTACGACAGCACCGACCATAGCGCTTAAAAATAAAATGCTGCTTATTTCGAATGGCACCACATAGGTGGTGAACAGTTCATTGCCCAAATTCTTGATGAGGCCGATATCTCCCTGGTTCACCTGCGCCACCTGTCCTTTCACTTCTGTGTTGCGCAGCGCCGCCACAAGCACCAGCAGCAGGCAGCCACCTGAAACCGCGCCCGCAAATTTCACCCACCGGTTACTCTTCGGTTCTACGCTCTTATTAAGATTCATGAGCATGATCACGAAGAGGAACAGTACCATGATGGCGCCGGCATACACGATGATATTGACGATGGCCAGGAACTGTGCGTTCAACAGGATGTAATGTCCCGATATGGCAAAGAAGGTGAGGATGAGCCAAAGTACACTGAAGACAGGATTCTTACTGGTGATGACCATCATCGCACCGAAGAGCGCCATCACCGAAAGCAACCAGAAAAGTATTTGCGTGATATTCATTCTTACTGCTGTTAGTCCGTGAATATTGAGTACCCGGTGTTCCCGTTAGTTATTCAATATTCGATATTCAATGCTCAGGTTTCGAACCATTCCTTTATTTCGTACTCACTGATTTCTCTCCCAGCGCCTTTTTGTATCCTTCCGGGTCTTCTATCGGATGCGGGATCAACAGGTCTTCCTTCTTATAGATAAACCCTTCGCGGCCATAATTGGACGGCGCAAAGGTTTGTGATAAATAGATCGCATCCTTTGGACACGCCTCTTCGCAATATCCGCAGAATATACAGCGCAGCATATTGATCTCGTATTTTGCTGCATACTTCTCTTCCTTGTACAGGTGCTCCTCGCCGGGCTGCCGCTCTGCCGCTTCCATTGTGATGGCTTCAGCCGGGCAGGCCACGGCACACAGGCCGCAGGCGGTGCATTTCTCGCGTCCTTCTTCATCCCTGTTCAATATCTGCAAGCCGCGGAATACCTTGGAGAAGGTGCGCTTCTGTTCAGGATACTGAATAGTAACCTTACGCTTGAACAGGTGTGTAAGCGTGATCCACATTCCCTTCGCGATATTCCACAGGTAGATCTTCTCCAGCCAGGTCATTGGCTTTCGGTCTACCGGCTTCGCTCTTTGTGTTAGTTGCATTTCCTGATCCCCGCGATATTTAAAATTTTCGCAAATATATATTTAATGTCCTCAGCCGCCTCAATTTCCCTAAACACCTTTCCGACACTTGCTCGTTTCCCATTGTCACATTGTCAAATTGACAAATTATCAAATTACTTATTTCTTCAACCACAACACCAGCGCCGCCGTCAGCACCATATTGATCAGCGCCAGCGGTATCAGCGTCCTCCACCCCAGCTTCATCAATTGATCATAGCGGAAACGCGGGATGGTCCAGCGGATCCACATGAAGATGAAAACAAAGATGAACGCCTTTGTCAAAAGAACGGCGAAGCCCAGTATGGCCAGGACATTCGGATTCCATCCCAATCCCGCCTCATTCACCCACGGGATATCGTATCCCCCGAAATATAGTGTGGACATCACCACGCCACTGATGAACATGTTGATGTATTCCGCAAACAGGTAGAAGCCGAGCTTCATCGACGAATATTCCTGGTGATAACCGAAATTCAACTCGTTCTCCGCCTCAGCAAGATCGAATGGTGTACGGTTGCACTCGGCCAGCGCACACACGAAGAAGATGAGGAAACCCAGTGGCTGGTAAATGATATGCCAATGGCCCTGTATCTGGTGGGCCACTATGGAACTCATACGCAGATCGCCGACGAGCATGAGCAGCGCGATCAGCGCAAGACCCATCGGCAATTCATACGATACCATCTGCGAGGCGCCACGTATAGCAGACAGCAGGGAGAATTTATTATTGGAAGACCATCCCCCGATCATAATGCCATATACCCCAAGGCTCACAACGCCGAAGATGTAGAGTATGCCGACATTGATATCCGCAATCTGGAGAGGCATTACGCGCCCGAATAAATGAAGAGGAGTACTCCAGGGCACCACCGCACTCGTCAGCAGCGCCGTGATCATGGCCAGGCAGGGCCCGAGGATGAACAGGAACTTCGAAGAGGCCAGCGGAATGATCTCTTCCTTGAAGAATAATTTTCCGCCATCTGCAAGGGGCTGTAAAATCCCAAACGGGCCGGCGCGGTTGGGCCCGATACGGTCCTGGAGAAATGCCGCGACCTTTCTTTCCCCATATGTCGCATACATCGCCACTATCATCGAAAGCGTGACGATCAACCCGATCAGCACGAATTTCTCAAGAATGAAAAACCAGTCTATAGTGAGTAAATGCATAGCAGGTTATTGTTGTTG
This sequence comes from Chitinophagaceae bacterium, assembly GCA_035488975.1. Taxonomy (GTDB): domain Bacteria; phylum Bacteroidota; class Bacteroidia; order Chitinophagales; family Chitinophagaceae; genus DATHKS01. The sequence goes on from DATHKS010000100.1 coordinate 6,256, forward strand.
CTCTTTTGTAGTGAACGTAAGGCTCGTTGCCGGTCCGGGTATCTTGCTAAGATCGATCTCGGGTTTGTTTACATCGCTGACGTCATGAATATCCATTAAAAGTTTCGCTTTGCGTCCACCCATCACATCCGGAAGGATCTCCTTCGGCTTCTTCGTATCCACATAGTGGTTAGCGGAAATGACGGAATGGCGGCTGATGTTCGTGGGATGCTCAACCACCCAATCGCCCATATCCTTCTTATCGAAACGGCAGGTATTGCAGATCCAGCCGGGCTTGCCATCATAGCTCTGCACTTCTCCCCATTCATCCTTCCTTGCCGTTACACGCAACACCTCGTCGCCGCGATTCCAGAGCGTCACCTTGCCGCAGCAGGTCGGGCAATCGCGGTGGGCATCCAGCGGGCGGGTGAACCAGACCCTGTTCTTGAAACGAAAGGTCTTATCCGTGAGGGCGCCGACAGGGCAGACATCTATCATATTACCACTGAAATCATTTTCTATCGCCTTCGAGATATACGTGGAGATCTCCGCATGATCGCCGCGGTCGAGTATTCCATGCACGCGATTGTTGGTGAGCTGGTCGGCCACATACGTACAGCGGTAGCAGAGAATGCAGCGGGTCATGTGCAATTGAATATACGGGCCGATATCTTCCTTATCGAATGTGCGGCGGGAGAATTCGTAGCGTGTGCCCGCCTTTCCATGTTCGTAGCCGAGATCCTGCAGGTGGCATTCACCGGCCTGGTCGCAGATAGGACAATCGAGGGGATGGTTTAGTAACAGGAACTCCGTTACGCCTGCTCGTGCATCCACTACGCGATCGCTCGTGATATTCTTCACCTCCATGCCATCCATGACGGTGGTGCGGCAACTTGCGACCAGCTTCGGCATGGGGCGCGGATCCTTCTCGGATCCCTTGCTCACCTCTACCAGGCAGGTCCGGCATTTTCCACCGCTGCCCTGCAACTTGCTGTAGAAGCACATTGCAGGCGGCGTTACATCACCCCCGATCTTCCGTGCGGCCATGAGAATGGTGGTGCCAGGAGGAACATCGATGGAGATGTTGTCGATTGTTACTTTAAATAATTGTTGTTGTTCCGACATTATATTAATTCAAAAGTAAAAATTCAAAAATAGACCCTGGTTAATTCAAAAGTCAAAATTAAAAAGTAAAAAATAGATCCCTATTTTATTGAATTCAAAATGATGCGGGCGATTATGCTCGAAATTTCATCGGCTTCCTTTATTAATTCATCTACCTTCTCCCTATTCACCTCCATGGTATCCCTGATCAAACACAGCCAGTACTTGGTCTCGTTGGCGGATTTCAGGGAAATGTTCAAATAATTCTTCCAGTCTTTCTGCGAACTTCCTGCTTTTCCTTCTACCAGGTTTGCCCCGATCGATGTGGCACTCCTGATCAACTGATCATATAAAGAACTATACACTCTTTCTACTCGGCAATCCTTAACAAAAAGAATAACTTCTTTCGAAAAATAAAAACTTCGGTGCCTTATATTATATGGCTTCTCTCCCTCTTCAACCTCAAACGCTTCCACTGCCCTAAGATTTTGACTTTTTAATTTTGAATTTTTACTTGCTAACGACGAACGCTTCGTATTTTGAATTTTGACTTTTGAATTTTTACTTGCTAAATAACCGCAGCGTACTGGGCAAGGCCAAA
>DATHKS010000101.1:0-3808 GCA_035488975.1 Chitinophagaceae bacterium
GGGACGCGGGATGGATTGGGATAGCCGCGTGAAGGATCGTATTCAGCAATTGAAGCCGGATGAGATCGGCTACCAGAAGATACTCTCCCTTAAAATGAATGGCCGCGCACAGAAGTTCGAAGTGCTCGAGACCATTCTCGAGGTGAATCTCGACAAGCCAATACTGCCAAAGACGAAAGTTGTGTTCGATATGGATTTCGAGGCCCAGGTGCCCTTGCAGGTCAGGAGAAGCGGACGGGATAATCCCAACACGAAGATCCGCTATTCAATGAGCCAATGGTATCCCAAGCTATGTGAGTACGACTATGAGGGATGGCATCCCACGCCTTATGTTGCCCGTGAATTCTATGGCGTATGGGGCGACTATGATGTAAACATCACGATCGACAAGACTTATATCCTGGGCGGTACCGGCTACCTGCAGAATGCAAGCCAGATCGGCTACGGGTATGAACCCGAGGGAACCAAGGTGACGAGGCCGGCCGGAAACAAGCTCACCTGGAAATTCACCGCTCCCAATGTGCATGACTTCATGTGGGCGGCCGATCCCGAATTCAAACATCTTAGCCGCAAGGTCAGGGATGGTCTTACTTTAAATCTCCTGTATAAATCCACCAGCCCGCAGGCCGCGATATGGGAGAAGATCCTCGATGACGCAGCCAAAGTCCTTCCTTTTATAGAAAAGACATTCGGAGCTTACCCATACAAACAATATTCTTTTGTGCATGGAGGCGATGGAGGAATGGAATACCCGATGGCTACTCTTCTTGCCAGCCCCGGCGCGTGGCTGCATGAGTGGATGCATAGCTGGTACCAGGGAATGATGGGAACCAATGAATCCCTGTATCCCTGGATGGATGAAGGCTTCACTACATATGCGGAGCAAAGGATATCGGCCATGTTGCTCAGTAAGACCGGGTTTCCTTTTGAGGATAGCTACAGGGGTTATTTCAGCCTGGTGAAGAGTGGAAAGGAAGAGCCGTTGAGTACGCATGCCGATCATTACAACACCAACTATGCCTATTCGTCCGCATCGTATTCCAAAGGTGCAGTGTTCATGGAACAACTTGGATATATCACTGGTGCTGACACCCGCGATAAAATCTTACTGGAATACTATCGCGCCTGGAGATTCAAGCACCCCAATGCTTCGGATTTCATACGGGTAGCCGAGAAGGTGAGCGGCTTGAAACTTGATTGGTATAAGGAATATTGGATAAACTCCACGCGCACGATCGACTATGCATTTGACAGTCTCTGGGAAGAGAGTGGAAAGACCAGGATTCGCCTTAAGCGGGTTGGAATGATGCCTATGCCTGTCGATCTTCAACTAACCTTTAAGGATGGAAGCACGGAGATGCATTATATACCGCTCGACCTGATGTATGGAGAAAAGGCGGCCGAGAATTCCACCGACCGGACAATTTACCCAGCCTGGAAATGGACGAGTGAGACCTATACCGTAGAAACGGAGCGGAAGCTGGCAGATATTGCAGTGGCGGAGATCGATCCGTCGCAACGAATGGCCGATACGGAAAGACAGAATAATAAGATCAAGTTGTAAGATAATCAGCTAAACTAAAACAGCCATCCGGTTTGAACCGGGTGGCTGTTTCGTTTGATTAGGTGCCCTCAGAAAAAGTTGAGCAGGGATAGAGATAGGTTTACGGTCAATGGTAGAATAAACGAGAAACAATTTTCACTCTCACGAAGCTAATGGGTTTCCGCATCCCGGGAAATACCACGTATGTGGTATTTTTCAAAGAAATGGCTTAACGCCCGAAATACTTATTAACAGCCTCTATTCGGTTAGTTACGTGCAATTTTTCGTAAATGTGATAGACGTGTTTCCGGACAGTTTCAGGGCTAATGAACAGCTCCGCCGCGATTTCCTTATACATAAGGCCCTTTGAAAGTTGCTCGAGGATCTCCTTTTCCCTGTTGGATAACTGGGCAAGTTCCGACTCGCTGCTGTTGATGGGCTTGTTCTGGAAGGCGGCCACTACCTTTCGGGCAATCTGGCTGCTCATCGGGGCCCCACCCTGGTAGAGTTCGCGGATAGCTTCCAGGAGGCGGGCCGGGGCTGTTTTCTTCAGGATATAGCCACTGGCGCCGGCACTAAGCGCTTCGAAGATCTTCTCATCTTCCTCGTACACGGTACACATCATAAAGTTGGTGCCCGGAACCTTCGGTTTCAGCGCCTTGACACAGTCGATTCCGTTCTCATCGCTGCCAAGGTTTATATCCATGAGGACCACATCGGGTTTCAATTCGGGAATGAGCTCCATGGCTTCCTCCGCCGTCCCCATGGTAGCGATGCAATTGTAACCTTCCGACATGCTGATGATCTCTTCCAGCGCATTTCTTAAATCACCGTTATCATCAACTATACAGACAGAAATTTCATTCATAGTGCAAAAGTCTTGCTTAATCGGTAAACGGGCAATACCACAAAGTGGTTATTTATTCTACCGCGGGATGTAGACTAGAAATTTATCCTTAAAAACCTCCTCGTTGAAGAGTTGGGTTATCTCCATTAGCCGTGGGCGGGTATCACTTTCCTGTATCTCGGCTGCAAGGTCTCCTCCCTTCAGGCAAATGAGTCCCGGTGCGTGAGATTCGGGGTCCGGATCGCTGGCCTGGGTCTTGCGCGTCTTCAATAGTGGTCTGCTCCAGCTCCAGAGGTCCTTCAATGGCGCAACGGCACGGGATACCACAAAGTCGAATTTCCGGTTTCGTATGTCTTCGATGCGGCTATGACGGGTGGTAACATTCTTCAGTTCAAGCGCCGAGGCAACCGCATCCACCACCTTCAACTTTTTTGCAATGCTGTCTACCAACACGAAGCTGACCTCCGGGAAATAAATAGCAAGGGGTATTCCCGGAAATCCACCGCCCGTTCCCAGGTCGATGATCTCCATTCCGGGTTTGAAATCGAAAGCGGCGGCGATTGCCAGTGAATGCAAAACATGACGTTCGTAAAGACTGTCGATATCTTTCCGGGAAATGACATTGATCATGGCATTCCATTCCCTGTACAAATCTTGCAGGGCAGTGTACTGGCTTAATTGTGCCGGTGAAAATTCCGAAAAGTATTTGAGAATAGTTTCCATAACAAATCATATCGGGGTATCAGCTCCACCTCTTGCGGGGCTTCTTCCAAAGTGCAGGTGCAAAGATGAGGTAATAAAAAAACATCCACATATCAAGAAGAATGAACCAGGGCCAGAGATCTTTCTCATCCATTTTCTTCATCGATTTATAGAAAACGATTCCCTGCACCAGGAATTTCAAAGCCAATACACCACTCACCATACGCCAGTCGTACAGTATGAATGCAACAGTGAGCAATGGATAGAAAAGGAATTGACTACTGAAGTAAAGTCCCAGCAGGAATTTATGTTTGGGCTTGTAAAACTTCGCGGTGGTGTAGTGCCGCGCCTTCTGCTGCAGCCACCTGTTCCAGGATGTCTTGGGGATGGACCGTGTAGTAGCCTCAGGGTCTATTATCACCGCTGTATTCCGCGCCGTGGCCACCTTGTTGATGAATAGATCATCGTCCCCACTCGGGATATGATTGATGGAAGAAAATCCCTTGTTCCTGATAAAGAGATCCTTCTTGTAAGAGAGATTTCTTCCCACGCCCATATAGGGTGTACCCGCCAATGCATAGGAGAGATATTGCAAGGCGGTATGGAACGTCTCAAAGCGTATCAGTTTATTGAGCACACCCGGCGCTTTGTGATAGGCGCCATATCCCAGTACGATCTCGGTGTGCTCAGTGTATGCATCCTGCATCTTCTGTATC
>DATHKS010000102.1:0-4905 GCA_035488975.1 Chitinophagaceae bacterium
CTTGTATGCATGACCACCCCGTTGCTCGCCACCGGGTACATCGTATATCCAATATACTCTTTTTACCACAAAGGGAAGCTGATCGATATTCTGTATGAAGGACAGGTTTCCCCTTTCATCCAGGATTTTGGGAAAGTCAATAAGCCTAACGTCAGAAAGTGACATTTATGAGGAGATGTTGTTTATAGGGTGTACGGTAGTTATAAAATATCACACGGCCTTGGTCTGCAGCTCCTGGAGAGGACGGACCCTCTCGAGATTTCCTTTCCTGATCTCCGCCACAAGGGTATATCCAAGCGAAGGTAATGTGATCTTGACAGTACTTGTCCGAATTTCGACCACATTTCCTTCCCACATCATCAGCGGACCATTGATGATCCTCACCTTGTCCTGAAGGTTGATCTCCGTGCGCTCGATATTCACATAATCGTATTCCCCGAGGAACTTACGGATCGTATCTATCTCTTCCGGGCGGATAATGGCCGGTTTGTTAAGCCAGAACACAAAATTCACCACACCATCGGTTTGTTTGATGCTGAGAAGTTCGGTCTCGGTAATGCAAACGAACACATATGAAGTGAAGAGAGGCTCCATGATTGCTTTCTTCCTATCGGCCCACTGCCGATGCACCTTGTTCAACGGGCAGTACACTTCAACCTTTTTCTTGGCCAATGTTTCTGCAACCTTTTTCTCCCACCGTGGCCTGGTGTAGACCGCGTACCATTGTTTCTTTGTTCCTGAGATCATACTCTAATGTTAGATGGTGATAAACACTTGTTCGGTGGTTTTTCAGAGTAGGCTTCGCCCACCTCACTTACAGGTACTGATCAGTAAATGAGCGAAACGGGTGGATCTCATCATTGCCAACACGGCCCTCTTTCCTTTCTATCACTTTATTACTGCGTCACTTTCTTCTTTCTTCCATTATTATGGATATAGCCATAACCATAACCGTAGCCATACCCGTTCTTCGTGAAGCCACGGGACTGGATACCGTTGAAAACGATGCCCATGTTCTTAAGCTGGTTGATCATGTTGTCCTGGTCCATTCTCTCCAGGTACACTTTCGGCGTGTACTTGTGCTTGATCACATATAAGGTAGCATCACACAGCGGCGACAATACATATGCATCGGACAACAGGCTCACAGGAGCGGAATCGATGATGATCATATCGAAGATGGCTTCGAGATAGGTCAGTAATTCCTTTACCCGGGGGCTCATCAGCAACTCCGAAGGATTATCGGGCAACTCGCCGGCAGGCAGGAAGAACAGGTTCTCGTGCAGGTTCGTTCTCCTGATCACTTCTTCCGGCTCACAATCTTCCCAGATATAACTGCTGACACCTTTATCATAGCTAACATCCAATTTCTTGCTGAGCGAGGGGTTGGCGAGGTCAAACTCGAGCAGGATCACTTTCTTGCCGGTCAAAGCCAGACTCAACGCCAGGTTCATTGCCACAAAACTCTTTCCTTCGCCCGACAGGGTCGATGTGATCAGCAGTTTCTTGCTCTTCGGCGTAATGCCGAGGTAGCCCAATGATGTACGCAGCCTCCTGAATTGCTCGGCAATGAAGGTCCTTTGTCCCTGCCGGATCACCACGGGGTCCTTCGACTTGTCCTGGATGATCTCTCCGATGATCGGGAAGGAGGTCATGCTCTCGATCTCGTGGCGGAAGAGCACCTTGCGGTTAAGCAGCTCTTTCATGGTAACGAACAACACCGTAAGCACGATGGCAACGGCCAGTCCACCCAGGTAGAACAATTTCTTGTTCGGGCTTACCGGGAAGAATGTAGCCTGCGGCTGATCGATCACACGGCTATCTGAAATATTCATCGTGATCGATAACTCACTTTCCTCTCTTTTCCGGAGAAGGAAATTGTAGATATCCGTTTTTATCGACTGCTGGCGATTGATATCGATGAGTTCCCTTTCCTTTTGAGGAATGGATTGCAGCATCGAAGAGAAAGTACTGTTGGTGCTATAGAGATTATTCTTGCTCGCCTGGAGATTGGCCTTCTGACTCTGGATATTTTCCAGGATACTGGGACGGATCTTATTGATCTGGTCGCGCAGCGCGAGAAGCGTCGGGTTATTCTCACCGTTCGTTCTCTTCATTTTCTCATATGTCAGCTCCGATTCATATAATTTATCCACGAGTTGCGACAGGCTTGGATCCTTGAGACCGACGGTCGATGGAACGATGCCAGCGCCGTCATTCTTCGACTGCACATATTTCTCTACTTGTTCCAGGGAAGCCATTTGCATGTTTACATCGCCGAGCTTCTGGTCGATGTCGCTGACATTCTGAAGGAACAATTTACCCTGTGAACTCAGGTCGACGGCGCCCTGCGATGATTTATAGGCCTGGTTCTTCTTTTGGATAGAATCCAGTTCCCTTTCCACGCCGGTGATCCTGTCTTGCACGAAGGCAAGCGTCTTGGCGGCCAGGTTGTTCTTATCGTCGATGGCGGCCTGGTTGTAGTCCTTGATCAGCTCCCGGAGAATATCTTCTCCCCTCACCGGATTTTCATCCAGGAGGCTTATGTACACCACGGTGGAGAGCTTGCTCGACGATTCTACGGAGAGATTACCCAGGAAATCGCCAGAGATCGCCAGTGGGTTATATAAGGTAAAGTAGAGCGGCTTTTCCGCCATCTTCTTCATGTTCCGGTTGGGAACGAAGCGCAGGAAGCCATAGTCCGTATTCTGGTACTGGTTCAGTGGGTATTTCTTGCCGCCAACGGTAACAGTGCTGTCACTTGCATTGTACCGCAATGGTATTTTCTCGAAGAAGGCCAGGTTGGCTGGATTACTTGCTTCAATGGTGACCGGCGATGAGGTGTAGGCGCTGTGCGGGATCGTGCGGCCTTCCTCGAAGATCTGGGCATAGAGGTGAAGTTTCTCAACCACCACATTCATCAGCGTCTTCGAGCGGAGTACTTCGATCTCATTCTCGATGATCTTCTTGTTGGAGAGCTGGTCAAGCGCAGCGATCACCTGGTTGTCATCGGTTCCTTTCTTTTCATCCTTCAGAAGGAGGGAGGCTGTCGTCGAGTATTTTGGAACCGTATATTGTAATTTGAAGAATGCGGCGAATGTACAAACCACCATCAGCACCAGGAAGAGGGGCCAATAGGGGAAGTATTTGAAAAAGATCTCATTCAGGAAGTTCTTTTCCTTTTTTTGTGCGGGTCGTTTTTGATTTATCGTTTGCATAGTAAAGGTTGTAATGATTATTTGATAACCCTGTCCGCTACTAATGCAGCGAGTGTTAACCCGCTGAACAGTATTGGCAACCATTGATTGCTGCGCGAGGTGCTGGCAATCCTTGCCTTATTAGGCTCTACATAGACGATATCGTTTGACTGCAAATAGTAATAGGGCGAAGTAAACAACTCTGTCGAATTGAGGTCGAGTCTTTCAATTATCTTTTTATTATTTTCCTCCCGGATCACCATCACGTTCGTTCTCTTTGCGTAGATGGTAAGATCGCCTGCAAGCCCGAGGGCCTCCAGCAGCGATATCTTTTCATTCTGAACGCTTACGACCGTGGGATGCGCCACTTCTCCAAGAACGGTGACGCGGAAGTTGAGGAAGCGGATGGAAACAATCGGATCCACGAGCAATTTCTTGTCGATGATCGTATTGGTGATCTTGTCTTTCAGTTGTGCTTTGGTAAGACCTTCAGCCTTAATAGTACCCAATAAAGGAAACTGGATGGCGCCATCCGAACTTACGAGGTAACTGGTACCGCTTACGGCGACGGCACCGCTCGACGATCCCGATGATGTTACGGGGTTGAACATGGCCGAGGCTTCAGCACTTAAACTGCTGATAGTGATGCTCAAAATATCATTTTTCTGGATCACAGACTCCGGCACAGTCGTATTGGAAGAAATGCTTCCTTCAGGTGTGCCATAGAAATAGGTCGCTTCTTTAGTGTTTGCGCAAGAACTAAAAATGAAGAGGAGTAGCAAGAAGATAAATCCGGCAGGTACAGTATTAAATCCCAATTTTCTAAACATAGCGTGTTAGTTATTAACAATACGGTTCATTCAAAAGCGTACAGGCATAAAATGGCCTATAAGTTTTTTGCGCTAACCAGATAAATAACAGTAGGATCGTTTCAGAAGAATTGGAACAAAGGCTCTAGGGGCGGACTTCAATAGGAAGGACTGATTTGAATTGCGTCACTAAAGTATAGTATAAATACAGAACTGAATTGTTCTTTTTTGTTCAGATTAAAAATAAGGGGAAAAACTTATACCTGACGTGCGTTTAAGCCACCGAATTTTTTAAAGCCTGTTTCTAAGATCAGGGAAGACAACTGTTTATTACGTATCCGTGTATTCTGAAGCACCATGAGCAGGTTGCTGTATTTTTTGTTGAGATGCGAGTTATAAAATGGCGTCGGTGGCGGCTTTTTGGTAGGGTCCAGCTTTTTGAGATTGGTATTTTTCTTACTGTTTATGATACTTTCCCAAAGCCCGAATGGGTTTTTCTTCTGTCCGTCCTTGACCTGTGGAAGGAATGGTTTGCCGCGCCGGATGAACTCGATCGCCTCCTCGTGCTGGTTTGTCAGGATGAGCGCCTCGCACACTGCCAGTTCGAAATAAGGGAACGAAGAATGGGCATTTCCCCGGTTTGCCATGATGGCCACGTGAAATTTGGTGGCATCGATGAGGATGCGGTCGGTGGACTCATGGCGGGCGCTGGCGTAATAGATCCTGGCGGCCACCAGGCGGCCCAGGATATGCGAGGGAAAGCTATGCAGGATGGGGATATCGGCCATCGCCGACATGTGTTTCTCCATCAAAGGGAGATTGTCCGTGAGCCAGTACCTGAAGACGAGCAATGAATTGGCAAATATCCTCGCCTCTACTGTATTCTTCGTGCGGAGGTA
>DATHKS010000103.1:0-3206 GCA_035488975.1 Chitinophagaceae bacterium
TCATCGGCGCCCTTCGATTCGCCTTCGAGACGAAGAACGGCATCGCACTTAGTAAGCAGGCGATGGGCAACGGGATAAAGTATTTCTTCATAGGGTGCATCGCCGGGCTTTGTCGAGCCGGCAAGTTCCAATAGGGGTAACGCCAGCCATTCGCCTATCACCGGCAAATGACCAAGACGGAAGAGTGGCAGCGCCGATGCTTCCAGTTTGGCAAGATTCTCACGCATCAACGCGGGATCATCGTTTGTACCGCTCCGGTAAGGTCCGGCAATGAGTATTAGCATTGTTTTTTGTTTGCAAAGAAAAGAAGCGGATCGATCGGCGGGATTAAGATAGATTAAGAAATGCTATTCTTTCGCTTCCTGCGGAGAGCGCTCAGGAATTCAGGAGTAATGCCTAGATAGGAGGCAATCTGTTTCTGTGCCACCTGGCTCGCTACCTGCGGGTATTTCTCCAGGAAATTGACATAGCGCTCTTCCGCGGGAAGGGACAGGCGCTGGATGATCCTCAACTGCTCACGCGTATAGGCATTCTGCATCAGTATACGGAAGAACCTTTCGAACTTCGGCACCTTTATCAACAACTCGTCGAACGAATCCTTTCCCAGTTGAACTATCGTGCTGTCCTCAATGGCCTGGATATTCATCATGGCTGGCCGGTGATTGACGAAGCAGAACATGTCGGTCACCCACCAGTCGGCCATCGCGAACATAATGGTCGATTCGCGCCCGTCCTTATCGGCATAGAATGCCCGGAGCGCGCCCGAATCGACATAACTGATTGTCCGGCACAACCTGCCTTCTTCCAGGATCATCTCTTTTTCGAAACTTTCTTATGATCCAGGAGCGAAACGAAATAATCCGTCTCCGCTTCATCGAGCCGTATATGCTTGGCGACATTTTGGAGAATATGGCTCATTGAAATTAAAAATTCAAAAGTAAAAAGTAAAAAAGTCGTGCTACGGGCAAAGTGATGATGAGATAGGGCGGGCCGGAATTACAGCTGGGCCCGGATAGAAAATTAAATAAAGGTAGCTCAATTAGTGGGCGGAAAAGCGGATGAGCATTGAGATACGATCCAGGAAATCCGGGTACCTTTACAGCATTATTTCACTATAAGGTATCACCATGCTTGAACTTGTTATTGAAGCCCGTAATGCCGCTATTAGTAAGTCCATGAAGGTTAAACGAATTCTTCCCTTCAGGTTGCGGCGAATGGTTGGTCCATTTATTTTCATGGATCATGCCGGACCGATCGAGGAAATACTTTCAGTGCCATCATCATTGGATGTACTGCCGCATCCGCACATCGGGCTTTCAACTGTAAGCTATCTCTTTGGCGGGCAGGTAACACACCGCGATAGCCTGGGTGTGGAGCAGATCATTCGCCCTGGTGAAGTAAACTGGATGACAGCCGGCAGCGGCATTGCTCATTCTGAAAGATTTGAAGATCCGGCTGCACTTGCAGGAGGAGGATTGGAAATGATACAAACCTGGGTAGCACTTCCTGAGAAAGACGAAGAGGCCTCTCCGTCTTTTAATAACTACACACCGGATCACCTGCCAGTATTTACGGACAAGGGTGTGTGGATGAGACTCATTGCAGGTAATGCTTATGGACTTGGTAACGATGTAAAAACCAATTCCCCCTTGTTTTACCTGCATGTGATGCTTCAGCAGGGTGCAAGTTTTGGTCTTCCGAAGGAACATTCGGAACGTGGTTTTTACATTGTAAAAGGAAGTGTGGAAGTATCGGGAAATACGTATCGTGAAGGGCAAATGCTGGTATTCAATAAAACCAATGATCCCCTGATCCTGGCAAAAGAAAACACAACCCTAATGCTTTTAGGAGGTGAACCGTTAGGTGAAAGGTTTATCTGGTGGAATTTTGTTTCCTCCCGTAAGGAACGGATCGAACAGGCTAAGGAAGACTGGAAGCAAGGCCGCATAATACTGCCGCCAACTGATAACAAAGAGTTTATTCCGCTACCTGAGGATAAGTCTAAACCTGCGGGGAGTGGGCCGAGGCCCGAACCACTATCGTGAATCGTGAGTCGTGGTTGCCGTGAATCGTTAACGTGAATCGTGAGTCGTCAATCGTGAATACAACACTCTATGATGAGAATATTCGAATCGATTAAGGTCCTGTCCTAGTCGATTCGAATATTCTTATAGCGGAGTGTATTCACGATTGACGACTCACGATTCACGTTAACGATTGGTGGTCCCGACAAGAATCGAACTTGTATCTAGAGTTTAGGAAACTCCTATTCTATCCATTGAACTACGGGACCGCGACAAGGGCTGCAAATATAAGAAAGAATCCTTCCCGGCAGGGCAGAATTCAACGGATAAAAGACCCATGGACGACCTTTATTTCAGGGTGTGCAGATCGGTCCGCTTCACTAACCATCTTCTCCGTCGGTGATCTCAGAGCCCACCCCCTTTGTTTGACCGGCATCAGTCTTATCCCCTTCCGGTAAGTTGCCATTCGCACGCGGATTAGGATTCTTTTTGATCTTCTCTACCGGATCCTTCCGCTTTTTTCCCGGATCGGGCTTTGGGCGACCGTTTTCCTGCTTCTTATCCTTCTGCGGGTGCATAATATTTTAATAACCGTTGGAAAGATCATGCCAGCCTGTAGCAGGTTCGATCGGTCCCGGACTTTTCATGACAGTAACTTTGTGCTGTTCTTTTCCTTTTTTGGGTGTTCAACAGGTTGCACATTAGCATTGCATGAAACTCCCTTCGACCTTCTTCTGTACCATTCGAGTTTGTTTTTCTCCGGTTCGACCGGGTAATTTTAGAATACCGTCTATATCTATCAAATTTGTCCTTTAAATATGTCAAACTTCTTTACAAAGCTCTTTGGGAAAAAGACAGCCCTCGCGGTCGCGGCTAACGATGACCGGTTGTATCAGCGCCAGCAGCAGGTCATTCAGCTACGCGAAATGATCGGCGAAACTATCACACTGTATAATTCGGTTTCATGCGTCTGTGCATTCCCGCGCCTGCGTCAGATAGCAGGCATTGATTGTATCGATTACAGGAAGGCATTTTATGTTACGGAAACAGAATATTTCATCGACGCACTAAAACCATTTTTCAAGATAGAGCCAGTGGAATCCGCCCGCGGTAATAGCGATGACTGGACCTGCCTCAAATGCGGCAGTACCTGGGTATATCAATGGGAAGATTTCAGCATCT
>DATHKS010000104.1:0-4420 GCA_035488975.1 Chitinophagaceae bacterium
TAGCCGAGGCGGCCAAGATCATCGAGAATACGCAACGGGATCTGAATATCGCACTCATGAATGAATTATCGATCATCTTCGATAAGATGAACATCAATACATTCGAAGTGCTGGAGGCGGCGGGTACTAAATGGAACTTCCTGAAATTTCAACCGGGTCTCGTTGGCGGACACTGTATAGGTGTCGATCCCTATTATCTCACGCATAAGGCGCATAAGCTAGGATATAAGTCGCAGGTCATCCTCGCGGGTCGTACCATCAATGACGATATGGCTAGCTATGTCGCAAAAAAGACCGTACAGCATATTATCAAGACCGTGGGAGATGTGAAGACGGCGAAGGTGCTGGTAATGGGAGCCACGTTCAAGGAAAATGTAAGCGATATTCGTAACTCCAAGGTGGCCGATGTGGTAAAGGCATTGCAGGCATTCTATGTCAATGTAGATGTACAGGATCCGTATGCGGATTCCGAGGAACTGATGCACGAATATGGATTCGGCCTCTCGGGGTCGGTGGATGATGATTACGATGCGGTGATCATTACTGTTCCGCACAACGACTATCTCCAGCTGGACGACGCCTATTTTGCAAAGATCACAAAACCGAATGCGCTCATTGCGGATCTGAAAGGGATCTATCGCAATAAGATAAGCAGCAGGAACTATTGGAGTTTATGATGAATGTGCCAATAAAAGAATTCTCCGGGCTGAGGGTCATCGAGCCACGAAAATTCGAAGATGAACGCGGCTATTTTTTCGAAGCATATAATGAGGAAGCGTTTCGAAGCCAGGGCATTGGTATGCATTTCGTACAGGATAATCAATCCTTTTCCCAATATGGCGTCATTCGTGGACTTCACTATCAGCTGCCTCCGTTTGACCAGGTAAAATTGGTCCGCGTGCTGGCGGGAACCATCCTCGATATTACTGTTGACATGCGCAAGAGATCTCCCACCTTCGGTAAGCATGCTTCCATGGAACTTTCTGCAGAGAATAACCTGCAGTTGCTGATCCCTTCGGGTTTCGCCCACGGATTCTCGGTACTGAGTGAGAGCGCTGTGATTCTTTATAAATGCGATAAGACATATCACAAGGAAAGCGAGGGAGGAATCCGGTATGACGATCCGGCGCTGGGTATCGATTGGAAGATCCCTGCGGGAAGGGAGATCGTTTCCGGCAAGGACGAGAAGCTGCCGCTTTTTAAGAAATGCAGAAATAATTTCGACTGATCTGTCCTGAAAACGCGATCATCGATGTCGAGAGGAGGAAGAATGAGTTTCTCAAGCGATCAATTAAGAAACAAAAAGCCCCGGAGATACTCCGGGGCTTTATTTATGTATAACCGTCCAAGTTATCTATTTCAGTGCACCGCTCATTCATATAACAACATCCCTCTGGCGTCTTACTTCTTCAACGCGGTGATCATCATCGATCCCATCAGTTTCCCATTCTTATTCTTCGTCTCCGATTTAACGATCCCGAAGCCCGGTGCGAACCATTCGGTGCATTGGAAACTGAAGGGAATGCCAATATTCAGCGGCGCCATTTGTGCCTTGAATTTTCCGTCGTAGGTGATCTTCCAGCACTCCCATGTGCCCGCGGGAGTAGTGATCGTTTCTTTGCCTATTACCTTGCGGTTGATCTCATCGAAAGTGATGGTAGAATTGAGGGTCGACTTGCTATAGGTCTGCATCTTGAAATTCGCATCCTTCAATGTTTGTCCCTCGGAGAGATTGGCGGGATACTCAATGAAGGCATCGTCTGCCTTTACTTCCATATCCTTGTATGCCTCCATCTGGTCACCGGGCAGTGAGGCCTTCGCATCGATGAACATGACACCGCCGGTACACTTATACTTTCCCGCTCCTTTCGAAAGCGTTTTTCCCTTTTCATTCACCATCTCCGAAGTAAACGATGCCGTTGTGCCGGATGCGTCCTTCTTCACATCGGAGATCTTATAGGTCAGCTTCCCGCTTTCCTCTCCCTTCTTGCCGTAGGTGGTCATCTGGACCTCGCTGTTCGATAGATAATAATAGCCCTTGCAGTCCTGGGCGGACAAAGAGATGAAGCCGGCAAGGAGAAGGAGAGATGACAAGAGATGCTTCATGCAGATTGATTTAAAGCTGCAAGTTAGCCACCTGCCTTTGTTCCTGCAATAACACAAAGAGGGTATAGGTGAATTTGGCAATTTGGTAATTTGATAATGTGCAAATTCGGCAATGTGCAAATGTGCCAATGATCCCAGCTGGTAAATACATTTCGCATCGGAGCACGACCAATTGGCACATTTACGAATTGGCACATTGGCTAATTCTTAAATTATCAAATTGCGCTTCTTCCTATACGCCGAAGGCGTAATCGTCTTTATCTTAAGGAATTGCTTATTAAAATTCGCCAGCGTATTGAACCCGCTTTCGAAACAGATCTCCTGCACCGGTTTTTGTGTATCGATGAGCTGTTGGCAGGCATGGCCGATGCGGATCTCGTTCAGGAAATCGATATAGGTCTTCTTCGTGCTCTTCCTGAAGTAATTGCAGAATGCGGGCACACTCATATCCGCATGCGCCGCCACGGTATTGAGCGTGATGGTATCCTGGAAATGGTCGATCGTAAAACGGAAGATCCTGTCGATGCGTTCCTGTTTCTTTGAATTGAATGCCGTCGTATCCTGTGTCGATACGGTTTCATAGTCGCCGCCTTCGGCTATCAGCTGTAGACAGTCGCATAGCTGTGTGATCCGGCGCAGTCCGGAAAGTCGTTCGATGTCGTGGATCATCGTCTTCGCCGTCCTCTTCGTTTCACCTGTTAGCTTCAGTCCCTTCATCGATACCTCGAAGAGCTGGCGCAACGATTTGCATTCCGGGAGATGGAGGAAATCACTGCCCCAGAAATCTTCCCTGAACTGGATGACCACCGCCTCCATGCTCAGGTCCCTGATGGCCTTCTGGAAAGTGTGTGGGAGATTGGAACCCAGGAAGAAGATATCGCCGGTCTTGAATTCACCGACATGATTGCCGATAAAACTGGTTCCTTCCCCATCTGTAAACAGAATGAGCTCGTATTCGATATGCTGGTGCCAGGGCACTTCGAAATGGGGCGTCCGGTAGGTGCGCGCAACGAATGAGCTGTCGTCGCTCAAGGGGAGCTTTTCTATTATCGGCTTCATCCAGATACTATCTTAATGATTTTTCTTTTGTAAATTTCCTCAAATTATTAAGATAGTTTTAGTTTTTGACAATAAAGTGGTAGGCTTTCTTTTTCACAGCCGGTAACTTGAGCCTCCTAGTACTAATAATTGCTTCCCTATGTTGTTAATGGGTATTGATCTCGGCACCTCTTCTATAAAGGTCTCCATTGTGGATGCAACGTCGCAAGCCTGTATTGCCTCCGCGCACTATCCCGATTCCGAAACTGCTATTCTCTCATTGCATCCCGGCTGGGCCGAACAGAGCCCCGATACCTGGTGGAATGATGTACAGCAGGCCATTCTCCGTTGCCACGCCACAAAATTGTACGATCCCCTCGATATCTCAGCCATCGGTATTGCCTACCAGATGCACGGCCTCGTGATGGTGGATAGAGAACAACATGTGCTGCGGAATTCGATCATCTGGTGCGACAGCCGCGCTGTCGGGATTGGCGACACAGCCTTTCATAATATAGGAGAGGAGCATTGCCTGGCAAGCTTCCTGAATTCACCGGGGAATTTCACCGCCGCAAAGCTCGGCTGGGTAAAGGCAAACGAAGCTGCTATCTACGACAAGGCGGACAAGATAATGTTGCCCGGCGACTTCATCGCCATGCGACTGACCGGCGAGGCCACCACGAGCGCGTCCGCATTGTCCGAGGGTATATTCTGGGATTTCAAAGAAGAGACGATCGCGGACGCCATCATCGACTATTTCGGTTTCGACCGTGCATTGTTCCCCTCTGTAAGACCGGTTTTCGGCGACCATGGGCGCCTCGATAAGAAGATAGCTGGGTTGCTATTGTTGAAACCCGGCATTCCCGTTGCTTACAAGGCCGGCGATCAGCCCAACAATGCATTATCATTGAATGTGCTGCAACCCGGTGAAGTAGCGGCGACGGCTGGGACCTCCGGTGTGATCTACGGCGTCAGCGATCAGCTCAGCTATGACCAGCAATCGAGGATCAACAGTTTCGCGCATGTGAATCATGAGAAGAACGACAGGAAGATCGGCATTCTGTTATGCATAAACGGCGCGGGTATCTTCAACCGGTGGATAAAGAATATTGCAGGCGCTTCGCTTGGTTATGATGAATTGAACAAAGAGGCAGAAAGAATAGAGCCGGGGTCCAATGGTCTTGTTGCGATCCCATTTGGCAATGGCGCGGAGCGGATGCTGAATAACCGCATCATCGGGGCCCATTTTCATTTCCTCGATTTTAATCTTCACGAG
>DATHKS010000105.1:0-2811 GCA_035488975.1 Chitinophagaceae bacterium
ACCATTGGCGCCTGGTTGAGACCCATGTAGATCTCACTGCACCAATTCTCGGAAAGGTTGAATGCATCCCTGAATCCATATTCACCCCAGAGGAAGTTGCCCTGGTTGAAATAATAATTCTTCAGTGCCTTCATGGATTCCACGGGTGTATAGGGAAATGCACCGATAGCACCGGTGGGTCCGATCTTACCCTTATCCCGGGCGGGGATCGGTTCGTCTGCCGAATAATCAAAGGGGCCGTCGCTGGCCGTCAGTCCCCAGCAGCTATCGCCATATCCCAGGTATTTATTAGGATTATCGACACAGTAAGCATGGTTGATCTGTGCTATATGCTGGTTGTTGGTAAAATAGTTCGTGTATTTATCCGTCAGCGCATGCGGATCATAACCGAGATAGGAATAGTGCGTGAAGAAAAGAGGGCCGCCATTCGAAACACCGACGTCGAGTTTTATCCCATAGTATTCCTTTCCGTTAGTGTACATCGATCCATCTTTGGTTCCACCCCAACTACTCCGGTACTTTTGACCGGTGCTATCCTGGTTGGCCCAGCCGCTATAATATAATTGCGCGGGGACCGCATGTGTCGGCGATGCAATGGCAAGCAGGTAGGTCACCATCGTTTCATTCCACCCGATCAGGCGATGATTGATGATCCATTCCTTATCCGGCGACCAATGCCAATAGAGAAATTTGCTGTCGGGATAACGCCTATACCAATCCCACTCGACCCGTTCCCAGGTGGCCGTGATCCTCTTGCGTATCAGCTTTTCATTTGCATCGCTACCGTTGAAGTAAGCCCTTGCGGCAATCAATCCCTGTAGCAGGAATGAGGTCTCCACCAGGTCGCCGCCATTGTCCCGTCTACCGAAGAATGGTTCGACCTTACCGCTCGGACCATCCACAAAATGAGAAAAGGCCCCATGAAATGTTTCGGTTCGGGCGAGGAAGGAAGTTATCTGCAGAAAACGTTCTACGGATTGCGCCCGTGTGATGAATTTCCGTTCGGTACCTGCTATTAATGCCATGATGCCGAAACCGGAGGCGCCCATGGCAATCATATTACGCCGTCCCGGCAGGTCTTCCCTCGCAAGTCCGCTCGAGGCTTCCGCTCCCTCCCAATAGTACCGGAAGCAGGCCTCCTGTACCATCGTCATCAACTCATCGTCGGTCATCGTTCTTGTCTGCGCCGCTTTGGGAGCGGACAATGCCGTCTCCTTATCATTATAATTGACGAGAGATATCTTATACGAATAACTTTTATTCGTCTCGCCGGTAAAATCGGCGTACCTGTTCACCCATACCGATTGTATTCCCACGGGGCGGTATGGTTTCCCATTCTCCGACCGGTACACTTTCACATATTGCGCGGCCTTGTCCGTTACGGCCTTCCAGGAAATATCGACATGCATTGCATATCCCTTCGCTTCGCTGATCGCGGGTGAAGCCGTCGCTGGTTTTGTATAATCATCCGGCAGGAACCCGATGTCATCGAGGTAGATCGTATGCTTCCCACCATCCTCGGCGCCCTGGTAGAAATAAACGTCGGCAATATTCTGCATCTTGCCGATGCTGTCATTCACAAGATCAATAGGCACGATCACATGGGTCCACTTACCCGTTGAGCCCACCTTGAATGAATAGGGTTTGGATTTCTTATCATTGTTAAGCTGGAATTGAAAAAGCGGTAACGCTCCTGCTGCAGTTTTGGAAGAAGAAACATAGATATAAAATGAGAACAGCTTTGTTTGCTTGAAATGGTCCTGGCCCCGTAAGTCTGCTCTTGCTATTCCCGCCTTCCATTTTCCACCCTTTCCATTCACGTACTCCAGTTGCAATGAATTGCCCGGCGTATGGTATACCGTGGTGCTGACAGGCAATTTATTTCCGAGGGTAGTAATGGAGGATGAGCCCGTCATCTCTATCATACTTGGAAAATAATTTTTTTCCATCCGGCTATTCGTAAAGATCGACAGATCATAAAGCGGCTCCTGCGCCATGCAGGCTATCGTGGTTCCAATGGTGAAGATCACCTGTAAGGTTAACTTTTTCATTAATTGATATGTGGACTTGTGAAGCCCAGTTTTTTTAAGCCGGTCTTTATTTCCGGGCAACTCATAAATAGATTCCACAGCAGGCCGCTACGGTAGTTCTCGATCATCACGATGATAGGGCCCTGGTCGATTGCGAGATGGCTTTTTGCATACCAGTTCTTCGTTTCGTTGAATGCGTCGGTGAATCCATATTCACTCCAGATCTTATCCCCAAGGTCATTATAGAAATGTTTCAAAGCCTTCATGGAGAATTCCGGTGTGTATGGAAATGCACTCAAAGCTGCCGTCGGTGTGATAGTGCCGTTGTCATTAGTTGGTGAATGCGCATCATAGCCATAATAGGTATCGCTTGCCGTAAGACCCCAGCAGTTCTCTCCATATCCTTTGAACGCCTTCGGATTGTCGACGCAATAGGCGTGATTGATGAGTGTGTGATGCTGGTTCTGCTCCCAGTAATCCGCGTATCGATCCTTCAACCCGCGTGGATCGAGGCCGAGAAATGAATAATGGGAGAAGAACAACGGACCGCCATAGTCGAAACCAAGCGGCAATTTTATTCCATAGAATTCCTTACCGTTCTTAAAGAAACTGCTTTCTGCCCAGCCACGATGATAGACGGCGGGACTAACGCCGTACTTCTCTCCCGATGCCGCCAGCACATACATGATCAGGCATTCGTTGAAACCGCGAACGGGAAAATTCATTGCCCATCCATTGTTTGGGCTCCAGTGCCAATACAGGACTTCCTCTCCTCCTTTTG
>DATHKS010000106.1:0-2410 GCA_035488975.1 Chitinophagaceae bacterium
CTTTGCCTTCATCTCGCTATTCCCAGACAGTGCATATGCCTCGCCGATGATCAGTTCCGACTTGTAGAGCAGGCAATTCAGGTCTACCGGCACAATGTCTGCCGTATGAACGCTCTCAAATTCTCCGCCCTCCTGGTACCAGCGGCTGGAGAAATCCCACCCTGATTCGGCCGCAGAGCGAAGATGCCGAAAGAGTACCGGTGGCGATTGTGTGGAGCGTTGAGATGTCTCCATCTCGTGGCGGTAGGCCTCGGGTCGCGGTGTGGCCAGCTGGTCACAGTACCGATTCAGTATTTCATTGCCCGGCATAAGGACCGTGTGAAGCTCTGCGCGGTATTGCGAAGTGAGCTTATCACTGCCCTGCATCCAGAACTTGTATTCCTTCTCCAGTTGCGGCAAGTAACGCGACAAGATGTCCTTTCCCTTCTCCCTGCTCAGTAGTTCCACCATCAATGCATAGAAGGGCGGCTGCGACCTGCTTAGGAAATAGGTGCGGTTGCCATTCGGGATGAAACCAAAAGTATCGATGAGATAGGAGAAATTATTGATCATGTTCTCCACGAGCGCGGAGCGGCCGGAAGCGAGCAGGCCAAGCATAGTGAAATAGCTATCCCAGTAGTATATCTCGCCGAAGCGCCCGCCCGGAACGATATAGGAATTGGGCAATGGGATCAGCGAGCCTCCGGAGGTATCGGGCTCACGTGTCAGCATTTCCCATAATTTCTCCAGGTGAACCTTTATACCTGCCTTTACATCCGTGACATAGTTGGTGGAGAAAACACGTGGCATCTCGAAATGCTTATGCACGAAGGCCGGAAGATCAAATCCCTCGATGACGCTTTCTGCGAGATACTGTTGATTGATATCCGCCAATGTTCCATTTGGAATGCAGTCGACGAAGGTCTTTCCATCGGGGAATACCTTTTTCAATTGTACTTCCTCGAACAGTGGATGCGTATCGAAGATCTGTATATCAGTCATGGAATGAAAAAAAATTTAATGCCCACCGCCGGCCGTGAACTCTGGCGTAGTGCCGGATTTCTTCTGCAGCCTGGCGAAGAAAAATATACACAGCAGGAGTATCGCCATCGGTATCAATGAAAAATAAAAGGCCTTGCTTCCTCCAATATGCTTAAACAAATATCCTACCAATCGCGATCCGAATGTTCCCCCGATCGCCGAAAAGAAGACGAGCAGTGAGGCCATGGGGCTATGAAATATTT
Organism: Chitinophagaceae bacterium; assembly: GCA_035488975.1. GTDB lineage: Bacteria > Bacteroidota > Bacteroidia > Chitinophagales > Chitinophagaceae > DATHKS01. The sequence goes on from DATHKS010000106.1 coordinate 1,224, forward strand.
TCTCCGTAGCGCTTAACACAAATGAATTGATAAATGGATAGATGGGCGCAAGGAAGAACCCGATCAGGGGAAAAACATAAGCTATTACCGGAACGTCGGCGAGAGTCGATATCTCTTTCGGCTTCAGATTTTGAGCCTGTGGCAGCACAAACAATACCATTAGCGCCGCGCCAACGAGGCAGAATGACAGTATGGTCAGCCAGGAGATCTTCTTCACCAGCAGTGAAGAAATGTACCGTCCCAATGCGATCGACAGAGTGAGTATGATCGTCATGAAGACACTGGTCTTCTCCGGCAGGTGAAGTATTTTCTGATTGAAGGTCGGCAGCCAGCTCATGATACCCTGTTCCATCATCACATACATGAATGCAGCTACGGCAAACACCAGCACCAGCGGGCGGGCCAGCAACCGGAGCATCTTCATAAAATCAGCTCCCAGGCTTTTTCCCGGCACCTGGTAGTCGATCTTGAAATCGGAGAATAAGAGCACGAGGAACGATAGAGTGATCAACACGGCCAACACAAGATAAATGCGGAGCCAGGCATTTGGATCCGTATCGCTGTAGAACAACGGAAAAACAATAGAGGCAGTGGCAATACCGATCATGAAAAAGCTTTCTATGGAGGTAAGAAGGCTTTTATGCTGCTTGTCGCCGGTAGTGATCAGCCCGATCAGGGAATACACGGAGACCTTGATGACGGCGAATGAAATACCCACACATGCAAAGAGTATTTGCACGGAGGTAAATGAATTGCCGAAGTACATCCCGATGCAACCGGCGAATACCAATGCCAGCGCTATCAGCATTCCCCGCTTATAACCCAGGCGCGGCAGGAAGGAGCCGACGAAAAATGAAACGAGTGCGATCGATAGGTCCTTGAATGCTTCCAGGGAACTTGCCATGACCTCGTCCACACGGTATGTGTTGATCGACTTCTGGATCAGGATACCCACGCTGTTCAATAGGATGGCGAAAACAAAATAATTCAGATAGAGCGATAACTTGATCTTCCAGGTAGATGACATAAGCAATAGTTGAGTCGGTCATCTTAAAGATACCAAAAGAACTGGATAAGCGATGGCCGATACAGTACTGCTCACCAGTAATGCATCGAGCCGGTCGTTTCTGCAAGACTATTCCTGGAATCTCTTCGTTCCGGGATTGAAAGTCTCCCAGCTATGCCAG
>DATHKS010000107.1:0-3326 GCA_035488975.1 Chitinophagaceae bacterium
ATATTGAAGGGCATCATGCTCCACAGGTATATCGATACATTTACCGACGATCATGAGATGACGAGAAGGGCAAAGGAAGTGTTCCGGCCGGCCTATCGTTTATACAGCGGCGCCTTCGTTGATGTGGTCTATGATCATTTCCTTGCCAATGATCATATCGAATTTCCCGCCGATACTCTTTTTGATTTTTCGCAGCAGGTTTACCGGGAATTAGAGCGTCATAGCAAAGAGATGCCACAGCAATTCCTGGGACTCTTCCCTTACATGAGACAAAATAACTGGCTCTACAATTACAGGACCATTGCGGGTACCCGGAAAAGCTTCGGAGGCGTAGTACACCGCGCCGCATTCCTGCAGGATAGCGAAACGGCCGGTCATTTATTTGAAGAGCACTACCAACTTTTGGAGGATTGCTATCGTCATTTCTGGACGGATCTGAAGTCTTACGCACGGGAGCAATATTTCCGGCCCGATGATGCGGCAACGACAAGGATACAATAGCCCGAATCAGTTACTTTTGCACCTCCTCCTAAAAATGAAATCTATGGTTCTTACAATTCGCCAGCTCTCCTCCATGAAAAACATCGTTGCCTCTCTATCTTTCCTACTGTTCTTTTCAACCATGGCCTTTTCCCAGGCCAGCTTACCACCGCTCGACAAATCGCCGATGGATATGAGTTATTACCCTGCCAACTATCCTGTTCTTAAGATCCAGGATAAAATACCCGAGCCGGTAGCAGTCAGGGTGATCTACAGTCGCCCGAAGAAAGAAGGCCGCCCGATATTCGGAGGCCTGGTTGAATATGGCAAGCTCTGGCGGCTTGGTGCGAATGAAGCAACGGAGATCGAATTCTACAAGAATGTCAGCATCGGTGACAAGAAGATAAGCAAGGGCCGCTACACGCTCTATGCCATCGTGAATGAAAAGACCTGGACCTTTATTCTGAACAGGGACACCGATACCTGGGGTTCGTTCAAATATGATTCGACAAAGGATATTGTCAGGGTAGAAGTGCCTATACAGCAGCAACCGACATCTGCCGAATCACTGACCATGAGTTTCGAGAAATCGGCTACTGGTTGCAATCTTGCCATTTTTTGGGAGACAATTAAAGTAGCTTTACCCATTATTTTTTAAATCAACCGATCATTCCATATGAAGGCCGTCAATTACGTTATACCGGTTCTTTTACTGATATGCCTGCATTCCTGCAAGGAAAAACCAAAAGAACCGATCGCAGAAAAGAAATTTGTAACCGCGGATACCACCGGGGCCCTCCCGGAGGAAATGGGAACGAATACCTATGCTGCCGTTGACATTTCTCCTATGGATATGTCTTACTTCCCCGTCGATTATCCCAAGCTGAAAATGGCGAACGACTCCATAGAGCCGCCATTGGTCCGGGTGATATACAGCAGGCCTCATTTGCAAAAGAGAAGACTTTTCACCAGCATTTTAAAATATGAAGAGCCATGGCGCCTTGGTGCGAATGAATCCACGGAAATTGATTTCTTCAAGGCCGTTACCATCCAGGGAAAGAAAGTAAATGCAGGGCGGTATATTATCTACTGTATCCCCCATCCCGATAAGTGGACCGTGATCCTGAATTCGAATATCGACACCTGGGGACTGAAACAGGATGCAAAGAAAGATATTCAGAAGTTCGATATCCCCTCCACCAGCAACAATCCCCTACTCGAATACTTTACCATGATCTTCGAGAAAACCAGTTCGGGTACTGACCTCGTAATGGCATGGGATGACGTTGTAGCTAAACTACCCATAGAGTTTTAAAGTCAAAATTCAAAAGTAAAAATTCAAAAATGGACCCGAAGCAATTGTCCATTTCCTTTTTCAGAGACGTTTTTTGAATTTTGACTTTAAGGACCCATTTATTCAAGACCATGTGTGGCATCGCCGGCATCATACAACCCTCTGCAGCGCTCGGAATGGAGCAGCTGAAAAAAATGACGGATGCTATTGCCCACCGGGGACCGGACGGTGAACGGTTTTGGCAGAATAAGGATCATACCGCCTTGCTTGGACACCGCAGGTTATCCATCATAGATCTGAGCGAGGCCGCTGCACAGCCTATGCATCTCTGCTCATCGCCATCAAAGGGCGAGGGGTTGGAAGAACGATATGCCATCATTCATAATGGCGAGATCTATAATTATATTGAGATAAGGAAGCAGCTCGAGAAAGAAGGCTACGCTTTCCGCTCCCAGTCCGACACCGAAGTCATTCTTGCCGCATACGACCACTGGGATGATGAATGCGTGCAGTATTTCGATGGCATGTTTGCCTTCGTTATCTGGGATGAAAAGGAACAGGAACTATTTGCCGCGCGCGACAGGTTTGGAGAAAAACCATTTTTCTATCATCTCGAAAACGGCAGGCTTTGCTTTGCGTCTGAAATGAAGGCCCTCTGGGCAATGGGGATCCCGAGAACGGCAAACCTTAAGATGCTATTTAATTTCATCACCATCGGGTATGTCGATAATCCCGCACGTCCCGAGGAGACCTTCTTCGAAAATATTCTTAAACTTCCCCCGGCGTCACGCATGTATTACAGCCTGCCGGAAAAAGAATTGACAGTCGAGAAATACTGGACGCTCGATGCCGATAAGGAAAATAAAACGATAAAGGAAGGAGAGGCCATCGAGGAATTCCAGGCCTTGCTTTCCGGGTCAATCAGCCGGCGGCTGAGAAGCGATGTGCCGGTGGGAACTTCATTGAGCGGAGGGTTGGATAGCTCATCTATCGCTTCCATCATACACCAGGTGAAGGCCGGCGACAAGAGTTATGAATGCTACACGGCCTCTTTCCCCGGTTTTGAGAAGGATGAGTTGGCATTCTCTGAAAAAGTATCGTCCCGGTTTGAGCTGAAACAACACGTGGTGCAGGTAACCTCCTCCGATCTTGTAGATGGCTGGCGCAAGTTTCTCCATCACCAGGAGGAACCGGTTGCCTCCGCCAGCGCCTTCGCGCAATACAAGGTATTCGAGCTGGCGAAGAACAATGATACAACGGTATTGCTCGATGGCCAGGGCGCGGATGAGACACTTGCCGGCTATTCCAAGTATTACAAATGGTATTGGCAGGAGCTATTTCAAAAGCGAAGGCTCGTTCGCTCGGGTGAGATCGGCGCCGCCAGGAAGAATGGAATCCGTGATAGCTTTGGATTGAAGAATATCGTGGCCTCGCTATTCCCAGATCTTGCATCGGTGATCCTGGAAAGACAATACCTGTTTCATGCGCTCGAGCAGGAAGATCTTTCAAAGGATTTCATCCGGCTGCAAAGCCGCGAGGCCTATTATACCAC
>DATHKS010000108.1:0-4304 GCA_035488975.1 Chitinophagaceae bacterium
AGCCGGTGACTTTTTTACCGGTGCACCCGATCGAGCTCTGTCCACTTACAACCTGGAATTTACTATTTTTCATTTTTTGTGTTATCAATCGCTTGTGATTTGATGACGCAAAGGACGAAAGTAAATTCCTGTTGATTACGTGATGTACATCACATTCGGGTGCGGCTACTTGTGCGCATTGTAGAGACGGCTGAGCGTTTCCCGCGAGACGCCGAGATAGGCGGCTATGAGGTGTTTGGGAACAAGATTATAGAGCTCAGGATAAAGCGTTAACAGTTCTTCATAACGCGCCCTGGTATCGTTATTCATAAATGATAACAGCCTCTTCTGCGACGCCAGGTATCCCCTGTTGGTGCGCCAGCGGAAGAAATGTTCCGCCTGGTGGAGCTCGCTGCATATTTTCTCGCGGTCGTGATTGGAAAGGCAAAGCACTTCCGCATCGGTGATACAATCGATGGTAATAGTGGCCCTGGTTTGATTGTACAAGGCGCCGTAATCGGAGGTCCACCAGGTGGGCATGGCAAATTGCAGGATATACATCTTTATCTCGTCATTGATGAAAAAGGCCTTCAGGCAGCCGGAGATGACAAAATACTCGTGGTCCACCTTCTGACCCTCGCTGATCACTACCTGTCCTTTCTTATATGATTGCGGTTTGAAATGAGAAAAGAAATGATCGAATTGCTCATCGGAGAGCTTGGCCGTTTTGGCGATATGTTGCTTTAAAATCTCTTTCGCTTCCATTTGTAAGGCTTGATGGGTCAGGCGCCGGACGAATGGTGGCAATTTAAGAAGAACAATACCAATAAAAAAAAGTATGGCTGATCAGCCATACAACAAGAGGGCATTCTTCCTATATTCGAGGATTGCCGGTAGAGACCATAGTTGTCTTGCCATTCACCCAATTCCGGTCATTACTGCCTGTATGAACAATGCCCTCAGCCATTTTAAAAAATTAGTTCTTTTTGTTTTCGTTGCAGCCGCACTGGTTTCCTGTCAGAAAGAACCCGCGGTAGTGATAGATCTTCCTTCCGTTGTCACCGACTCCACACTGCTGGTGAAGCAGATACTCTACGTCGAATATGACGGGGCAGGTGAAGTATTCGACTCCCTCTATGAAGACTACTCTTACGATACGGTTGCCAGGAAGATCATGGTAAAATGGACCGATACCTTCTCCGGCTACATGCACGGCGTATCGGCGGTATTCAGCTACGATTCCCGCTACCTGTTATCGCAGGTCGCCTTTTCATATCCAGCCGCATACCCTTACCTGCCGGAAAATGAGCAAGATGTCTCGATCAGCTATGATGATGCAGGCATCATCAAGTCATTGACGGTGACTACCCGGGATGCCCAGACCAATACCAGGAACTTTACGAAGAAGGCGGCTGGCGGCGGATACGAGTTGACCTGGGCAACATCCACAGATCCCCAGGAGGTGTTCAACAGGTCCGTAATATTCGACGCAAGCGGGAAATTTCTTAAGAACACCTTCTCACAACCATTATTCGATATCAATGGGGACAGGTATAGCACCTATGTACAAACGGACAGCGTTATTTACGATGGCTCCGATAATATCCAAAAGATCTATTCGCACAATACAGATACGGCAGTGGGCATCGATAATACTTATCTCGCCTACGAATTTAATTCGCGCGGCACGAAGGGCAATCAATTATACCTGCAGCGTAGCCTATTGTTGAACGGTCTGAGCAATATCCCCTTCACAGACCTGGACGATTGGTTTGAGCTCTCGGTTCTTACCATGACCGTCGACGATTACCAGGATAAACAGTATTCCAAATATCCATTTACATCAGGAAAGGTGTATAACCAGGGAACGAACTCTTTGGATGCTACAACCGGACAGGCTACATTCGATAGCAAAGACCGCCTCACGGGTTTCAAAGGATATTTTCAAAACAATTCGCCGCAGCCGCTGGAATACCATGTAAGTTATTATAAGTAGGATGGGTGTTCCGCAAGTGAAGCGAACGGAGATTAAGCAAAGCATACACGCAAACAACTTCTGTTTGCGTGTATGCTTTGCATTTCACTATGGATTATCACTAAACGTGGCCGGCATTAATCCATCGGTCTCATAATGGTTGGGATTTCCAGTACCATCCCAGGCCTCGATCAGGATGCCCGAAGCCATCCTGTTACTCTTCAGTTCATTGGTCCCTTTCAACTTGAGTTCGTCGGTACCCCAGAATTCCAATTGAATCGCCTTATTATTAAAGCCTTCCAATGAAACACCCAACGGCTTTGCAGGATCGAAGCTACCCGGCCCACAGCTTGATGTGCGTTTCACCTGCACACCCTCAATGATATTTTCAAGGACATAAAATATCTTTACTTCTATCCCACCTGCTATATCCTTTGCCTCACCTCTCAAACCGGTCTGGCTCCCCGGCATTGAATGCGGCTCGATAAAGTAGAAGCCTGATGTGGTTGGTAGTGAAACGCTGGTCGTATTCACGCAGCCGTCAACAGGCGGCGTGGTTACCGACGCACTTCCCGATAAAGTATATTTTACTTCGGTTCCCTCCGCCAGGGCGCCGGTGATCGGGAATATGAGATTTACGTTTGATGGGCAAGGCTTACCAAAGCCACGATACACCAATTGAAATACGCCTGTCTCCTTGAGTGCATTGCTGCTACCGGAGTTCATCAGTCCCCCGTGAAATCGTTCGTAGATGAAGGAGCCTTTAAATTTCCTGAGCACAGAGCGGGCCACTACTTTTCCATTGGCTGCTATCTCGATGGCACCCGATATCTGCTGGTCTATTTTGCAACGGATAATGGAAGGCGACCACAGGTCCGCTTCGACTGCAACGCTATTGATCTTTACAGATCGCTTTGCCGCACCGGGATCGGAACCGAAAGAACCATATAGATACAATGCACATTTCCCATTGTTGACCGGACTCATGAAGTCTTCGTCCACGATGAGGTAGTCCACACCACCACTACCCAATACTGTGATATTGGAGATTACCATGAACTGTCCCTTCCGGTGCATTTGTACGTTAGCGGACACTGCTTCGGGATTCATGGATGGTAAATGGTCGGGGGTGGTATAAAAACCCTGGGCTCCATCTCCTTCGAAATGACCTTCGCCGCTATAGCTCCAACCCTTGACCTCATCGGCGCGCAGTTTTCTCGGGTTCTTCAACAGTTTCACCGTATAAGTGCCGGGTGTGGCGTCATCCGGATCGATATAGGGGAATGTCGTGCTTAGCTTTAATTCAAGGAACGACTTCTGTTCAACCGTGGCCGTAGCGGGTGTCAGTTTAATGCTTTTGAAATAAGCCCAGTCGCTGAAATGCGTGGTGGCTGCCGTGATGCTTCTCTGCGTTCTATCGACCTTCGTATTGGTCAGCATTTGCCAGGAACCCGTGGAATCCTGGAAGGCGATGTCAAGGAAATCCGCGCGACTGCCTACTGTGTCCTGTGGTTTATAATTGAAGATGACCTGTACAGGTTTGTTGAAATGCTGTCCATGTGGTGACAGGCGATAAGCCGAACCGATTCCTTCAGTAAGTTGGTTGGTGATGGGTTGAATACCGATAGCAACCGGCGCACTCAGCGCACCGGCGGGAATGATCAGCCGGATCGTTCCGTCGGCGCTGAGCAGTTCTCCCCCTGCTTCACCAATCGTTTTGGTAGAAGCTTGTCCCTGCGAAGTTCCAACCGGTGTAACGGTTTCATCGTTTCCCGGGGAATCTGGAATATTTTCCTTTGCTTTCTGACAGCTGGCAATAAACAGGCAGCAGGCAACGGCCATGGCGGCCATGAATGAATTTCTTTTCATGATTAAGGTTTTGAAACGCGAAAGTAGGAGTAGATGGAACGGCGAGCGAGGAGTGGATAAACGGATTGGGGATTGTGGCGAATGAATTGCGGCGGGGTGAGGAATGGGGGATTAGGAATTGGGAATTGGGAATTGGGCCGATACTTTGAAGAATCAACACCGGACAGTAGTTCATTTCGACTAAAGCCTAATTCCTTACTTCAATAATTCTTTTGCTCGGTATGTAATATTCTCTGCTTTAACTGGGTTGTCAACCGGCCGAGTTAAATATATTTCTTATTCGTGGCACGCCCACAAAACCAAGGCAGCCCTTGCCCCAGAGGGGCAATATGTTTGTAGCAAACCAACACCCCCCACAACCTTTGCCCCAGAGGGGCAACATGTCAAGCCATCAACTCATCAAAAATATATTTCTGTATTTCTTCTTTCCAAACCGGGCTTATCAATGCGGCCCGGAATTTAAAAGCGAAAACGCAATGGA
>DATHKS010000109.1:0-2486 GCA_035488975.1 Chitinophagaceae bacterium
GTGTTGTCTGGATCAATACCCTTCCCATGGCATCCTTCCTGCCGGTGCGGCCACTCACCTGCTCCATCATCTGGAATCCGCGCTCGTTCACCCGGAACTCGGCGAAATGCAGGAGGCCGTCCGCATCGAGAATTCCCACCAGGTCGACCGTATCGAAGTCGAGGCCCTTGACTACCATCTGCGTGCCAACGAGTATGTCGATGCGTTGCTGTTCGAACTGCTGGATCAATACATCATGCGCATTCTTTCCCCGTATACTATCGATATCCATCCTGGCGACCCTCGCCGCAGGGAATGTTTCCTGCAGCATCTCCTCTATCCGTTCCGTACCGAAATTTTTCTGCATGAAACTCTGGCTTCCGCATGCGGCACAGACCTGCACGGGCGCATAGGTAGTGCCGCAGTAATGACAGATCAATTTATTGGTAAATTTGTGAAAGGTCAGCGATACATCGCAATACTTGCATTGGGGGATCCATCCGCAGACAGTACAGACCTGGTAAGGCGTGTAGCCACGGCGGTTCTGAAAAAGAATCACCTGCCTGTTCCTGTCGAGCACTTCCTGCATGGCGGTGATGAGTGGCGGGGATAGCATCACCTTGGTCCGGTCCTTCTGCTGAATCGTCCGCGTATCGATAATGCCGATGGGTGGCATTTGTATATTGCCATAACGCTGCATGAGTTCCACGAGGCCATATTTCCCCTGCACAGCATTATGATATGTTTCGAGTGATGGCGTTGCGCTACCCAATATTACCCGGGCATTGAATATGGACGCGAAGTAGATGGCCGCATCCCTTCCATTGTACCGTGGTGCCGGCTCCTGTTGCTTATAGGAAGTATCGTGCTCCTCATCGCACACCACCAGGCCGAGATCCTGGAAGGGAAGGAATACCGAGGAGCGGGCGCCCAATACCACCTTCATCTCGCCGGTCTTCACCTTGTTCCAGATTTCCACTCTCTCATTCTGCGAAAATTTCGAATGATAGATGCCGATGTATCCTCCGAAATGTTTTTGCAGCCGCCGGATGATCTGCGATGTCAAAGCTATTTCCGGCAAGAGATAAAGAACCTGCTTTCCCTGGCGGATATACTCCTCTATCACTTTTATATAGATAAGCGTCTTGCCGCTCGAGGTCACACCATGCAGGAGACAAACGGGCTTCTCCCGCAGCGATTGCCTGACTTCCTCCAGGGCCTTCGCCTGGAGTTCCGTCAACTCGAAGTCGATGCGGATATCGCGGGGCAGGTAACTGAGCCGGTCGATGTTTCGCTTCTCCGTCCAGAGTATCTTCTTATCGACGAGGCCCTTCAGTTGTGCATCGGTAGCGCCGGATTTCTTCAATAGGGAGGTCTTGGTGACTTCCCCATCCGTCTTCACGAGATGGAGATAGGACAATAGCAACTCCATCTGCTTCTCTGCGCGCTGAAGCCTCTTATCCTCGTTCAGTAGATTCTCCAGCTCTTCCTCCTTGTCGTACGGATGACTCAATATCACATATGTCTCCTTCTTCGGAGCATAGGTTTGTTTCAGTGCCTCCCAGACATAGCAGACTTTCTTTTGAATTAGTTGGTTGATGACGGGATAGACATGTGAGCCATCGAGGATCTGCTGCACCTCGTCGAGTAGCAATTCTTTCTTTATGAGAAGTGCCTCGGCAACGAGGTATTCATCATGTTCGAGGGTGGAGAAGTCTTCGCCGAATTCTTCATTGTACACCAGCACGGTCTCGCTTGATAGTTTGAAGTGGGCCGGCAGTGCAGCGGCCATCACCTCTCCTTCACTGCACATGTAATAGGAAGCGATCCATTCCCAGAGTTTCAGCTGCGGCTCGAAGACGACGGGCTCCACATCGAGCAGGTTGAGAATGTCTTTTGGTTCGAACATCTCCGGCTTCTGACGATGAATCCGCTTGATGACGCCGGCGTATTTCTTATTCTTTCCCAGGTTCACCTCTACGCGACAACCGATAAGCGCCCGGTCTACCAGGTTCGCTGGAACGGCCCAGGTATAGGTTCTCGGAAGCGCCAATGGGATGATGATATCGGCGAAGAGACCGGTAGGTTCCGGCCGTGTTCCGGGAAGAATAAGCGCATTGTTGCTGGACTGGTCACTCATGAATAGATCTCTGGAGAAAATATCTCCAAATTTATGTCATTCCGGCTGTGATTCATGGCCGATCCAGGAAGCCTGGTATTGCTTTAACTTTTCACTCATTATCGCGTGCGCCTTTTGCTTCAGGGGTTCGATGTCGGCAATGGTGAGTCCGGCTACCGGGATCTCCGCGAGGTACACGACGCGGCTGATGCCGGGGTTGAGGGTGAACAAACTATTATAATGCATCCGGGCGTAGGTATCGAGGAAAAGCACGGGTTTGAGAGGCGTTTGTGTTTCTATCGCCAGCCGGAAGGCGCCGTCATAGAATTCCTTCACGGGCGCGGGTGTTGTGTTGAATGTCCCTTCGGGAAATACGACGACCGAAATG
>DATHKS010000110.1:0-3765 GCA_035488975.1 Chitinophagaceae bacterium
GTTTACCTGTACGACTTCAATAAGAACTGGACATTCCTGGTGGAGCTCATCAATGTCTCGAAAGAAGAGAATCCCCGCCTCAGCTATCCCTCTACCGTGCGGACGGAAGGAATAGCGCCCAGTCAATACGGTACCAAGGGACTGTTGGGCGAAAAATTTGCCGATGTGGAAGAAAAGTATGATCTATCCCAGGTTGGCGAAGGCTTTGGTGAAAAGGATGAAGATGGAGAAGATCTTCCCCCTACCGAGGAACCCACGGTTGAGGAAGAATAATCTGGTTTGCAATTAAATTAAGAACCGGGCCCTTCGCGGTTCAATACGGGAACCACGAAGGCACGAAGGCGCTAAGGAGCACAAAGAATTCGCATGGCACGCACAATTGGCACACCTGCCCGCATCGCCTGTGCGCGGGCGATGCGGGCAAGGCCGAAGCTTTTGCATAGGCGGGTTACCAAATTATCAAATTACCAAATTGTATTCAAAGAAGGTTATCATCGTTGCCGGTCCCACTGCCGTGGGAAAGACCGCAGTGGCCATTGCACTCGCGAGACATTTCAACACCAGTATCATCTCCGCCGACAGCCGGCAATGTTTCCGGGAAATGAGGATCGGCGTTGCAAGACCAACGGAGGAGGAACTTCGCCAGGCGCCCCATTATTTCATCGCCGATCGCAGCATCCGCGAGGAGGTAACGGCGGCGGATTTCGAGAAATATGCGCTCGATACCACAGCCTCTCTGTTCCGTGAACAGGACACGGTGATCGTTGCCGGGGGAACCGGACTATACCTGAAGGCATTCTGCGAAGGTCTCGACAGCATTCCTGCTATCAGCGATACAACAAGGCAATCCATACAATCGAACTATGAACGGTCCGGGATCGGTTGGCTCCAGGAAGAATTAAAAGCAAAGGATCCCGGCTTCTCATCAGCAGGTGAAATGCAGAACCCTCAACGCATGATGCGCGCGCTGGAGGTATTCGAGGAGACCGGTCAATCCATTCTTCATTTTCAAAAAGGAAAAAAAATGCCGCGGGATTTCTCTATCCGGAAGATAGGGCTCGAATTACCCCGTTCCGAACTGAATGACCGCATCAACCGCCGTGTAGAAAGTATGATGAAAGAAGGTCTGCTGGATGAAGTGCAGGCTCTCGTTCCCTACAAAGAATTCAATGCGCTGCAGACCGTCGGCTATAAGGAACTGTTCGACTACTTTGATGAGACCATCTCACTGGAAAGAGCGGTGGAATTGATCCGCCAGCATACACGCCAGTATGCGAAACGCCAGATGACCTGGTTTAAGAAAGACGGCGAAATGAAATGGTTTCATCCCGGCGATATCGATGGCATCCTGGAAGCCGCCAACGGATAACTCTCTTCATGCGCCATTCCGAAACGGGCAGCATTTTTGTTGTTATCCCAAAACAATTGTCATGGCTAATTTTACTATTGAGTCCTTCCTCTACCTCTTCGATGAATTGATCATCGGATCGACAAAGGAACCCACCTGGGTGATCGATGGCGGGAGCGATGGCGGCCTGCTGGGAACGGTTGGAAAGGTGAATGCACGCGAAGCATCCGAGCCCGTCAATCAGCACGATGCAACCATCGCGGGGCATACCGAACACGTTCGATGGGCGCTTGAATATGCACTCACTCTTCTCGAAGGAAGAAAGCCGGCAGAAGGCTGGTCTGCGAGCTGGAGCATCACTTCCATCGAGGAGAAGGAGTGGGATTCCCTGCAGAAGAGACTTCGCGAGGCCTATCAACGGCTACGGGATCATATATCGAACCGTACCGTGTGGCCCGCGCCCGACCAGATGACCGGCCTGCTATCCGTGCTTCCACACACCGCCTATCATCTCGGCGCTGTCCGTCAGATGGTGATCCGCTTGTAATGGCAACTTGATTACTTTTGGGTATGGAATACATTGTCAGGATCCTCTCGACGAAACCCGTCACGCACAACGTAAAGCGATTTCGCGTGGAGAAGCCGTCGGATTATACTTTCACACCGGGACAGGCAACGGATGTAGCGATCAATAAGCCAGAGTGGAAAAAAGAATTGCGGCCATTCACGTTTACCTGTCTTCCCGGGGATCCATATCTCGAGTTTACGATCAAGCGATACCCCGATCGCAAGGGAGTCACGAACGAACTTCACCAGTTGAAGGAAGGGGATGAGTTGATACTGCATGATGTGTGGGGCGCTATCGAATACAAGGGACCCGGTTGCTTCATTGCCGGTGGGGCGGGTATCACTCCCTTCCTTGCCATCCTCAGGAACCTGAAGGCAATGAATAAACTGGAAGGCAATATGCTCTTCTTTTCCAACCAGACACAGGCCGATATCATCTGTGAGGCTGAATTAAAAGATATGCTGGGGGAGAATGCAATGTTCGTCCTGAGCAAGGAGAACAGGCCGGGTTATATCTTCGGACGCATCGACAAGGACTTCCTCCATATTCACCTCAATAACCTGCAGCAGGAATTCTATATCTGCGGCCCCGATGCAATGGTGCTTGATATTATGGAGCAGTTGACGGCGCTGGGAGCAAAGGCCGAAGGCCTTGTTTTCGAAAAGTGATCAAGCTTCAACGTGAATCGTGAGTTGTCAATCGTGAATACCACACTCCGCTATCAGGATATTCGAATCGATTAGAAAAATATCTTGTTCGATTCGAATATCCTTATTATAGGGTGTTGTATTCACGATTGACGATTCACGTTATCGACTCACGATTCACGTTATCGGCTCACGATTCACGTTCTCCCTCATATCTTGAACCCCACCGTCAGCATGATACTCCCTCCCGATCCCTTCGTCGTGGCAAATGTATTCGCCTTGTCGGGCAAACGATAAGGGAAGTTGACATCCTTCTGTAGCGCCTGCACATAAGTGAGGTCGATATACATGCCGGTATTCCTGTAGCCAACACCGCCGCTGACATACATCTTATTTGCCTTTAATGACTTGTCCGCGTAAGGATTTCCATAGTAAGAGAAACCGAGACGGGTCATGAGTGTGGTGAATTTAAGTTCTCCGCCAACCCTGAAGTTGATCGCATTCTTATAGTATTCTTTCATCACTTCATTCACCGCATCATAGTAAGTGTCGTTGCCACCGCCACCGCCATAGTCTTCCGAATCCCTGAACTTATTCGATTTGTAAGTGACATATTCGACATCGGCAGTGATGAATCCCTTCTGTTTCCTCACGTCTTCTATTTCGTTGAGGACATACGCGCCGCTTAGCATGAATCTCCATGGCGAGAACAATTCATATTTGTACACGGGATCATCGCCGGTCTCGCCCGGTAGTTGATTGGAGGCAATAGAGATCGGGCCGGCTGTGGAGCGGAATTTATCCAGGTCCGTGGTCATCACGCCGTGATATGAATCCTCGAACGAATACCAGGTAGGAGTGTGAACTGCGAGACCCACGCGCAGGTATTCGACAGGCTTCACGATGATCCCAAGCTTCGCATTTATTCCCATGCCCTTGGTCGTGAAGGTCTCGCTGAGTTCGTTGAAGTTAAAATCATTGTCCGCATTTCCCGTCGCATCTTCCTCGCGAAACGTCGTTTTCTTCTCATACTTCACGATCGGCAGGCCAAGTGAGCCGCCGATATATAATTTATCATCGAGATTACCGGCATAACCAAGTGCTATCTCCGTGATCCCGCCACTTGTTTCCGTTGTCTGGGTTTGATTGACGAGGAAATCGCCGTTGTTCTTCAGCGCATCGAACATCGCCCTGCTGATCAC
>DATHKS010000111.1:0-2921 GCA_035488975.1 Chitinophagaceae bacterium
GGAGGCATCGATCTCGCCCTGCGGAATCGGGTACAGGTTATGTTTGTCAAGGAAATTCTTTCCTTTCGCATTCATAACCGCTTTCGCAATTCCCCAACGCTTAAGGTCGGCCATCCGTGTTTCTTCAAAGGCAAGTTCAACCCTTCTTTCCGACATCAGCCAATCCTTTATCACCACCTTGTCCGTCGATGCGGGCCTGTCGGGCAGGGTACCAGCAGGCGGAACAACTCCCTGTGCATTCACCGAGGTTCTTGCACGCATCCTGATCTTATTGATGAGGGCAATGGCATTGGGATAATCACCCGTTTCATTATAGGCTTCGGCCTTCCACAGCAGCACATCCGCCAACCGGATATAGATCCTGTTATTCGGAGCGTCATCGTTCCCTTTATAGGTACCATCGGTACTGCCCAGCATTTTATTGATGTTTTGATCCGCTACGTTAGCCGTATAGAACTTGCGGGGGTCATTGGCTTCAAACGAATTCATAAGGTCAGCTGTGGGAGCAAAGAAGCCCCAGCCCAGCGGTGCACAAATGCCGTTGCCGTTGGCGGGTTGCTGTTGCGATTTGTGGTCGTACGCGAATATGACCTCATTATCGGTAAACTCGGTATTGAAACTGCTGAAGTAATTTGCATTCAAACTGTAAAAGCCGAGACCTTCCAACTCCGTCACCAAGGTGATCACCTCGGGCCATTTTTGGGTGTAGAGCGCAGCCTTCGCCTGGAGTGCGATGACTGCTCCTTTTGATGCGCGTGACTTATCGGTAGTGGAACTGAATTTACTATTTGGCAAAAGTCCTTTAGCTGTAACGAGATCCGCCTTGATCGTTTCCCAGACCAGGTTCTTATCGGCGCGCTTGGCTACCTCAAATGCCTCCTGATAGGTCTTCACCGGTGCAAGTATCAGCGGCACATCCCCAAAATTTACGACCAGCGAGAAGTAATAAAAACTCCTTAGGAAATAAGCTTCGCCGAGCAATTGATTCTTCCTGGCGGCAGTGATCCCGGTAATAGTTTCGATATCCGGCTTTGTAAGCAGGCTAATGGCGAGATTAATTCGCTTGATGCCTTCATAGTTGTATTTCCAAAGTCCATTGGGACCGCCGTTGGTAGAAGTAAATGTAAAATTATTTACATCGTCCATCCAGGGCTGATCGCCATCGGGACTCCATTTCTTCTCCACATCATCGGAGGCAATATCCTGCAGCACATAGTCGTTTTGAAAAACCAGTCCTCCGCCCCAATCCCACTGGGCAAGGATGTTAAGACGATTGGATAGTAGCTGGTACGATGAACTTACCGCCGTTTCCACCGTATTTAATGTAGGTGCGGCATTTACCTGTTCAAGCGTGGTCAGCCCGATAGCATCCGTATCCAATTGCTTCTTGCAACCGGCAAGGGCTACTACAAACAAAAGAGCTATTATAATATTTTTCATGATTAAAATTTTACAAGTTTATTAGAGTTTCATCTTTGCGCCGATCAGGAATCCCCTCGACAATGGATAAGTTCCTTTATCGATAAGCGAGGTAGATTCGGGATCAAGACCCGTATAGTCAGTTATGGTGAACAGGTTCTGCGCCGAGACATAAAACCGGAGGCTTTTGATGCTACCGCTTTTTATGTTTAATGTATAGCCCAGCTCCACGTTTTTCAAGCGCATATAAGAAGCATCTTCCACAAACACACTTGATACATTACCGCCGCCATTGTTGTTGAAGGTGACGCGGGGCGTTGTATTGCTCGTTCCTTCACCATGCCATCCGGCAAGTACCGCGGTTGTGGAATTGAACGGCCTGCTATCATAGTTGAGGATCTGCTTCAGGTCGTTGTACCGGTCTACATCCTCTACGCCCTGTATTAAGAACGACAGGTCGAAATTCTTGTAATCGGAATTGAAGAAGAAACCATAGTTCAGCTTGGGGATCGCATTACCGATGAAGGCGCGGTCATCCGCCGTGATCTGTCCGTCGTTGTTAAGATCCCTGAAACGGATATCACCCGGCAACGTTCCGTTTGCATTCGCGAAGAGGACCTTGGATACTTCTGCGGCATTTTGATAGATGCCATCGAACACCAGCCCGTAATATGAACTGATGGGTTGGCCTACCTCCGTCCTGGTATGCGTAGCATCATCGATGATGTTCTTTACAAACTGCTGCAGTTTATTCACCTTGTTGGTGACCGTGGCGAAATTGCCATTCACCGAGTACTTGAATGCATGATCGTTGTTCTGGTAGCCGATGCCCAGTTCGAATCCCTTATTGGTTACCTGCCCTGCATTTACATACGTACTCTGGATCACACCCACCGATACTGCGGGAAGTCCAACGGATAACAGGATGTCATCGGTCGATTTGTTAAAGTAATCCGCAGAGACCGTAAGCTTGTTTTTCAACATGGAAAGATCGATGCCTATATCTGTTTGCGAGGTTGTTTCCCATTGAATGTCGGGATTGCCATACCGCACGGTGTTCACGACGCCGCCCACTTTTGTTACAAGTGTTTCATACGCATGATCGGGGATTTCCTGGTTACCCGCCTGGCCCCAGCTTCCTCTCAATTTCAGATCACTGATCCAGGATACATCTTTCATAAAATCTTCCTGCGAAATTCTCCAGCCGGCCGACACGGATGGAAAGTAACCCCATTTATTATTAGGACCAAAGCGCGAAGAACCGTCTGCCCGCATGGTGCCACTTACAAAGTATTTATTGTCGAACGCATAGTTGGCAGATGCAAAGAATGAAACGAGGCTCCATTCGGTTGCGGAACCCGCACTGCTTTTGTTGAGATCGCTTCCGTAATCGAGATAGCGGAATGCACCAGTGGTATTATCGAAATTCTGCCGGCTGCCCCCGATTCCGTTGGTTTTGCTGCTGATGTTCTCGGTGCCGATCAATGCATTGATCGAATGCC
>DATHKS010000112.1:0-3868 GCA_035488975.1 Chitinophagaceae bacterium
CCACCGCCGCCGCCTGACCAACCTCCACCGCTGCCACCACCGCTAAGCAGTGTGCCGATGAGCCAGCCTGCCCCGAAATCACGGAAGCCACGACGCGAAGCCATGCCTCCACCGCCGCTTCCACCGCGGCTACTGAAAGCAATAATGAGAAAAATAACAAAGAAGATTATCGCTCCAATGCCTATGCCCCTGCTTTTCTTTTGTCCATATCCGGCCGGCGCCTTGTATTGCCCGGCTGCCGCCTTCATTATATCGTCTATCGCCTCATCTATTCCGCGATAATAATTCCCCGCCTTGAAATTCGGTGTGACCTCATTGTCGATGATCGATTTTGCAGTAAGATCGGGAATGGCGCCTTCCAGCCCATACCCAATCTGCATCGTCACCTTGCGGTCGTCCTTTGCAACGAGCAGTACGATCCCGTTATTGTTCGTCTTGCTTCCCACTCCCCACTTGCGCAGGATCTCCAATGCAAGGTCCTCAATAGAATATTCGCCGGTACGCGATACGATCACTACCACTACCTGGTTGGAAGTGCTATCGTCATAGGCAATCAGCTTCTGCTCGAGCGCCTGCACCTGTTCGGGTTGCAGAGTGTTGGTGAAATCGTTTACGAGACGGGGCGGGTTGGGTCGTTCGGGGTAACCCATCTGGGCCGAAGCGCAGAACGACACCAACAATGCAATTATTCCTGCTATTTTTTTCATGGAAATTTAATTGCCGAAGACTATATCGTCCGGCAACTCATTTTTATCAGTATCGTTATCAAATGGGAATTGTTGATATAAGGCTTCGCCAATGCTGATCACGCATTTCCTGATCCCATCGGCATAATCCTCCCGGTTAAAATTCGCGATCATCTTTGAGATCTCATCGTTCCAGTATTGCTGTCCCAGGCGGGAATGAATGCCTTCATCGGCGAAGATGGCCAGTTGCCGGTCCTTCAACGCCACATAGAGAAGTACGGCATTGCGGTCTGCCGTATTGTTCATCTTCAGGCTGAAGAATATCTCATAGGCCCTGTCTATTGCATCCATATACTTGCAGCGGCTCTCTACGAACACCCTCACCTCTCCACTCGTCCTTTTCTCCGCTTGCTGCACGGCATCCACGATGAGCTTCTGCTGTTCGATAGTAAAAAAGGTCTTCTTCTTTGAAAATGATAACACGTGCTGCGTTTTAAAATTTTATTTCAACTGCCTTGTCTGTTCCCGCATCCGCCTCGAATCCTTCCTTTGCCTTGAAGCCGAATATACCGGAAATAAGACTGGAGGGAAATGTCCGCACTTTCTTGTTATACGTGGCAACGGCGTCATTGAAATCATTCCTTGCCACTTTGATGCGTCGCTCTGTTCCCACGAGTTGTGTCTGCAGGCCGGCATATGCGGCGGTGCCTTTCAGCGTCGGGTATTTCTCCACCTGTATGATCATGCGGTTGGTGGCCGCGGCGAGGCTATCCTGCAATGCTTCCTGTCGCTTATAGTTCTCTCCCGTAAGTTCACCGGAGGAAATGCCCGAGGCAGCGTTCGCCCGGGCCGCGGCGATCTTCTCCAGCGTTCCCTGTTCAAATTCAGAGACACCCTTTACCACATTCACGATATTCGGCACGAGGTCGAGCCGGCGCTGGTAGGTACTTTGCACCTCGGCCCATTGCTGGTTCATTTTTTCATCGGCCTTTACCAGGCCATTGTAGGCGCTGACGATGTAGATGACCAGTATAAGGAGTATCCCGCCGACGATGAAGCCGGTGTATTTCTTTTTTTGCATGTGCTTAGCTACTTAGAATTCGACTTTCGGAACCTTGTCGGCGCCTTCATCTGCCTTGAATCCTTCTTTCACCTTGAAGCCGAACATGCCGCCGAAGATATTCATCGGGAATGAACGAAGTTTAGTATTGTAGGTATTCACCGCATCATTGAAGCTCCTTCTTGAATTCCGGATCTCGTTCTCGATGCTTTCCAATTGCACCTGCAATTGCTGGAAGTTTTGCGTAGCCTTCAAATCGGGATAGGCTTCAACGGTGGCGAGCAGGCGGCTAAGTGAACCACTCAGTTGTGATTGCGCGGCCTGGAACTCGGCTATCTTTTCGGGTGTCAGGTTATCTGCATTGATGTTGACGCTGGTGGCCTTGGCCCGTGCATTCACCACATCGGTAAGCGTTTTCTGCTCGAAGTTGGCGGCGCCCTTTACCGTGTTCACAAGGTTGCCAACCAGGTCATTTCTCTTCTGGTATTCCGTCTGCACATTACCCCATGATTTCTTTACGTTCTCATCTTCCTTGACCAACCCGTTGTAGCCACCGCATCCCATAAAAACAAGGATGAGGATGATGCCGAGTACAACTAAGAGGCCGATACTTTTGGTTCCTTTCATGGTCAATAGTTTTTAATGTAATATTAAAATTAGCATTTTTAGTACTTCAACACGGTAAATTTTCGTTTCGTCAAGTAGTGTTTGCCCCGTCGCAGCTTCTCCGTACCTCTGCGGCATGGTTTTAGTCATTTTCATCCTACAACTTTTCTTCATGAAAAATGCATCCTGGCTATTGCTGATGCTACCCCTGACAGCCGCCGTCTTCTGCAACAAATCGGGCTCGAATAACAACGAGCCGCCGGGTGCAGTTGACATCAAGGACAGCGTGGTGGCTAAGAATCTCAACTTCCCCTGGGAGATCCTCTGGGGACCGGATAACAATATCTGGTTCACCGAACGCGGAGGCAAGATCAGTCGCCTGGATCCTGCAACGGGTACCATCACCCCCGTGCTGACCATTGCGGAGGTCGTCTCCAACGGCGAGGGCGGGATGCTCGGACTGGCCCTTCACCCAAACTTCGCGACAACGCCGCAGGTCTTCGTGGTCTATGACTACAATAACGCCGGTAACTATCGTGAAAAGGTGGTTCGTTATACCTATGCCGGCGGTACGCTCACCAGCCCGGTGATACTCATCGACAACATCATGGCATCGGGCATTCACAATGGAAGCCGGCTTGCTATTGTCAACGACAAGCTCTTCATCAGCACCGGCGACGCATCCGATCAAAGTCTGCCGCAAAATATAAATGCAAAGAATGGGAAAATACTCCGCCTGAATCTCGATGGAAGCGTGCCCGCCGACAATCCCGTGGCCGGGAATCCCTATTGGTCATTTGGTCACCGCAATCCGCAGGGGCTGGTGTTTGCCAATAATAAACTCTACAGCGCCGAACATGGACCGAACAATGATGATGAGATCAACATCATCGAGAAAGGAAGAAACTATGGCTGGCCAAACGTGGAAGGCTATTGCAATACGGACGGTGAAAAGAAATTCTGCACAGATAATAATATCGTAGAGCCGATCATGGCGTGGACGCCGACGATCGCGACAAGCGGGCTCGATTATTACAACAGCGACCTGATCCCGCAATGGAAGAATTCGCTGCTGGTCGCCACGCTAAAAGATGCGACGCTCTATCAATTGAAATTAAGTGACGGCAACAACTCCATTACCAATACCAACCGGTATCTCTCGGGTACCTATGGCCGCCTGCGCGACATCTGCATTGCACCCTCGGGTAAGGTGTATGTGTGTACGAGTAATGGAGGGAATGATCGGATTGTGGAGTTGAATAGGAAGTAAGTTGATAAGTTGACAGGTTAATAAGTTGATAAGTTGGTGTCCTGTATTCAGGTATTCCTTGTGTCCTTGTGAAAACCTTGTGTTCCTTGTGATTAGGTTTTTAACCGAGTATGCTTAAATAAGTGTGTCAATTTAAAATTAATTAAATTGATACATCATGGAAGACAAAAAATTTGATTTTGAAGCTTTTGTGAAGCAGGCTGGCGAGCAACTACGCGCTGGCAAGGGCCTCTCCGGTCCTGATGG
>DATHKS010000113.1:0-2921 GCA_035488975.1 Chitinophagaceae bacterium
CACACCTTTCGCAGCACACAGGAATGCATCCTTCTGCGCAATGATAGTTCCACCCAACTGCTTCAGATCTATCGGGATGATCTTTCCCGTATAGGGAGCGGCGAAACTCACCCTTTTCTTGCCCTGGCCCACATTGGTGAACGTGGTCATGAACAGGCTCTCCCCCGTCAGCACCCGCTTACCCGCACTCATGAGTTTGCCGAGAAAGCCGGACGATTGCTGGGCGGCAGACCCATCCCCGAAGATGGTCTGCATCTGTATGGCATCGTCCATCATCATCATGGCCCCGCTTTCAGCGACGGCCGTCTCATTTGGATCGAGTTCGATCTCCACATACTGAAGCTCTTCCCCGTATATTTTGAAATCGATCTCGTGATTGTTCCTTGTAGTCATACTTGTTTCTTTTTTTCAAAGGTAGAAATATATCGATTTGCCGGCAGGCATTTTGAAGAATGGCGATGTTTGTAGAGCTTGTTTTCGTATTTTGCTGCTTCTCCAAAAATCAATCACAACATGAGACAAAAATGATTCCTGTCGGTGGCCCTTGCCTTGCTGACGACCGCTGCCGTGCATTCGCAGGCCAAGCTGGTGGAAAAAGTGACCCGTCAGGGTGACGAGATCGTAATCCCATATGAGAAATATGTTTTGCCAAATGGGTTAACCCTTATTATTCACGAAGATCATAGCGACCCCGTAACGCACGTCGACGTTACCTACCATGTCGGCTCTGCAAGAGAAGAGATCGGCAAATCCGGGTTCGCGCATTTCTTCGAACACATGATGTTCCAGGGAAGCGATAACGTTGCCGATGAGCAGCACTTCAAGATCGTTACTGAAGCCGGCGGAACCCTCAACGGCTCTACCAACACGGACCGCACCAATTATTTCGAAACGGCCCCCTCCAATCAACTGGAAAAAATGATGTGGCTGGAAGCCGACCGCATGGGCTTCCTGCTGGATGCCGTTACCCAAAAGAAATTCGAGGTGCAGCGGGAGACGGTGAAGAACGAAAGAGGTCAGAATTACGACAACCGCCCGTATGGACTGTTGCAGGAGGTAATGTCCAAGAATATGTATCCCTATGGCCACCCGTATTCCTGGCTCACGATTGGATACATCGAGGACCTGAACAGGGTGAATGTAAACGATCTCAAGAATTTCTTCCTTCGCTGGTATGGCCCTAATAACGCAACCATAACCGTGGGTGGAGACGTAACCCCCGCAGAGGTGGTTAAACTGGCAGAAAAATATTTCGGCCCCATACCCCGCGGACCAGAGGTAACGAATATGCCTGCGATGATCCCCCAACTCGACAAACATCGTTTCGCATCCTATACCGATAACTATGCCCGTCTACCGATGATGGTCAGGACTTATCCTACCGTGCCTAACTATAATGCCGACCAGGCCGCACTCGCGTGTCTCGCACAGATCCTCGGACAGGGAAATAATTCGGTGCTCTACCAGCAACTCACAAAGAAACAACTTGCGCTGCAGGCGAATTGCTTCAGCGGCCTCCAGGAATTATCGGGCAGCTTTACCTTCCAGGTAATCCCCTATCCCGGCAAGTCATTGGCGAGCATGTTCTATCTCCTCGATAATGCACTGGACAGCTTTGAAGCGAGAGGAGTAACAGACGACGATATAGCTAAATTCAAAGGTGGCTATGAAGCGCAGCTCATCAACGGCCTTCAAAGCGTGGCGGGGAAAGTCTCTCAACTGGCCGCATTCCAGACCTTCGCCGGCAATCCAAACATGATCGGCAAACTGCTGGCCATGTACCAGGCGGTAACGAAGGAAGATGTAATGCGTGTGTATAATAAATATGTGAAGGACAAGCATTGTGTAGTAGTAAGCGTTCTGCCAAAGAACCAGGATAATATGATGGTCGGCACCAACAACTACACCGTCGATGAAAGTCATTACACCCCTCCCTCCTATGGATACGATGGTCTCACCTATGTGAAGGCAAAGGATAATTTCGACCGTCATACCATTCCACCGAATGGCCCGAATCCTGTTGTCAAGGTCCCGGCCTTCTGGAAAAAAGACTGGCCTTCCGGAATAAAGTTAATAGGTACAGAGAATACGGAGCTTCCAACCGTTACAATATCCGTCAAGATACCCGGCGGACATCTGCTGAATACAAACGATCTCTCCAAGGCGGGACTCGCCTCCGTGTTCACCGACATGATGAATGATGATACCAAGAACTATTCCGCCGAGGCAATGAGCCGCGAACTGCAGAAGCTTGGCGCCTCCATCAATGTTTTCAGCGGAACAGAAGACATCAACTTCCAGGTACAGGCACAGAAGAAGAACCTGGATGCGACACTGAAATTATTACAGGAAAGGATATTCAATCCGAGTTTCACGCAGGCTGCATTCAGCAGGATCCAGAAACAAAACCTGGAGAGCTTCAAAGTAGCAAAGACACAACCAGCTGCCGTAGCCGATGCAGTTTTTGAGAAAATAGATTATGGCAATAACCATATCCTCGGTATATCCGCCGATGGAACGGAAGAAACGGTGAAGGCGTTCACTCTCGCCGATATCCAATATTATTATGATACCTACATGACTTCGCAGGGCACCGAAGTAGTAGTAGTCGGCGATGTAAAGGAAGACGAAATACTACCGAAACTTTCCTTCCTCAATCAACTTCCCGCTAAGAAAATAACCATTCCAACCATTCCTGCATCGCCCGTCATCGCCAAGACGAAGATCTATCTCGTGGATGTTCCAAAGGCTGCACAGACGGAGTTCCGTGTAGGATACGTGACAGGACTGAAGTACGATGCAACCGGTGAATATTACAAGGCAGGTCTCATGAACTATGTTCTCGGTGGCGCCTTTAACAGCAGGCTTAATCTTAATCTCAGGGAAGATAAAGGATGGACATATGGAGCACGCAGCGGGTT
>DATHKS010000114.1:0-5457 GCA_035488975.1 Chitinophagaceae bacterium
CGGACCGGGCAGGCAAAGATTTTAAAGGAAAATAAGGCAAAAAAGTGCAAATTACCGGAGGTCAACTTCATCCACCCCCGGATACTTGCTCTTGTCGAATATGAAAGTATTATCAGCCACCGCCGCATTGGTCTTCATTGAACTGACGGTATAGACATAGGAGTTGCCGCCTTTCTCCAATACACGTGTGCTATAGATGGTCTTTGTTACCTTATCCACCAGCAGGTACACTTTGTGGAAGGCCTTGCTCTTGTCGGTAGGTGTCATCTCGATCTCCTGGTATGTCTTCGCTCCCACCTTCTTTTCACCATTCAACTTGTAAAGGAAATCCTGGTCGTAGAAGTTAGTGAATAGCTTCTGTGGCGTAAGCGTGCTACCCGATGGATCGAGATTATTGATCGTGACTTCTTTTGCAGATTTATCATAACTCCAAACGGTCTTACCGTCGGAGAATATTTGCTGTGATCCGAAATCGACCTTGTACTTCGTACCCTTCATGGTGATGTTGCCCGTCTTCGTGGAAAGAACGCCCCCATTTGCCTTCAACACCTGGTAGGTGAATTTTGCCTGTACGGAAGAGAATGATTTGAATTTTGTACTAACTGCATCGAGTACCTTCTTGGCATCTGCATCGTTACCTTGTGCCATTGCCATTATTCCAGTGCTTACCAGTGTCAGAGCGAGGTATAATTTCCGAATCATAGTTAATTTTTTATTAATAAATATACCCTTGTTTTTTATAGGGTGGGTAAAAATAGGTATTTAAAGAGATAGACTGGCAAGGACTGTACCGGGTTGCAATGGGGAAAAGTTTCTTAACACGAAGCTAACCGAGCGCACTCAGATGCTGTTGCAGCTCCATTTCGGTCTTGATCAATACATCCCTCGCTTTGCTTCCCTGGTTGGGTCCCACAATGCCCGCCGCCTCCAGTTGATCCATCAGTCGTCCCGCACGATTATAGCCCAGCTTCATCCTGCGTTGCAATAAGGAGGTGGAACCGACCTGGTTCTGAACAATAAGGCGCGCCGCATCTTCAAACATGGAGTCCCTGTCCGACAGGTCGAAGTCTTTCCCCTCCAATTCTTTTTCATCGATGTATTCCGGTAAAAGAAATGCCTGCGGGTATCCGCGTTGTTCACTGACGAAGTCGACGATCTTCTCCACTTCCGGTGTATCCACGAAGGCGCATTGCAGCCGCGTTACTTCGCCATTGTGCGAGATCAGCATATCGCCTTTACCTATCAATTGCTCCGCGCCACCGGTATCGAGAATGGTGCGCGAGTCGATCTTTGAAGACACCTTGAATGCAATACGGGCGGGGAAGTTCGCCTTGATGGTCCCCGTGATGATATTCACGGAAGGACGCTGTGTCGCAATAATGAGATGTATGCCGATGGCACGGGCAAGCTGCGCGAGTCGCGCTATCGGCATCTCCACTTCTTTACCGGCCGTCATGATGAGATCGGCAAACTCATCTATCACCAGCACGATGAACGGCAGGAACTGGTGACCCTTCTGTGGGTTGAGCCGGCGCCGAATGAACTTGTCGTTGTATTCCTTGATATTCCTTGCACCCGCTTCCTTCAAAAGATCGTAGCGGTTATCCATTTCGATGCACAGCGCATTCAGTGTATGCACGACCTTCTTGGTATCCGTTATGATCGCATCCTCTTCTCCTGGTAGCTTGGCGAGGAAATGTTTCTCGATATGGCGGTACACGCTCAGCTCGACCTTCTTCGGATCGATGAGCACGAATTTCATCTGCGAAGGGTGTTTCTTGTAGAGCAGTGAGACCAGGATAGCATTCAATCCAACCGACTTACCCTGGCCCGTGGCGCCCGCCATAAGCAGGTGAGGCATGCTGGTAAGGTCTACGATGTAGTTATCGTTATCGATCTTCTTGCCGATGGCGATAGGAAGACTGAATGTATTATGTTGAAATTTCTCGGAGGCGAGCAGGGTCTTCATGCTGACGACCGTCTTCTTCACGTTCGGGACCTCGATACCGATCGTTCCTTTGCCGGGTATCGGGGCGATGATGCGTATACCGAGCGCGGCAAGGCTCAGGGCTATATCATCCTCCAGGTTCTTGATCCTGGAAATACGCACACCTGCAGCAGGCACGATCTCGTATAGAGTAACGGTTGGCCCTACGGTAGCGCTGATCTTCTGGATCTCGATGGAATAGTTGCGCAGTGTGGCGATGATCTGGTTCTTATTGTTCTCGAGCTCGTTCGGGTCCTGTATGATCTTCTCGCTGCCATGCGTCTCCAGTAGATTCAATGTCGGGTACTTGTAGTCGCGGAGGTCGAGCGTCGGCTCGTAGGGAGGCAGATTCGCCAGTTCCTTATCTTCTATCTCGTCTTCTACCGGTTCCTTGTAGGGGATCGATTTTATCTCGAGTTCGAGCCCGTCGTCTACCGGCTCCTTCTTCAGCGGAACGTATGGCTTTTCTTCCTTGATATTACTTATGCTGAGATCTTCGTGTGTGTGCATAAGCTCATTCACGATCTCCCGTTCCGTGATGGGCTGTTGATTCATCGTATCCGAATCGAATGGCGGATCTTTCTCGATGATGGACAATTCATGCAGGGGCTTGTCATTGGTGATAATAGGCAGCAACCCGTCATTTCCCTTCAGGGCGTTCTTCTTATTCTTCGCAGCCGGTATATCGACCGTATTGTCGGAGACGACCGGGAGAATAGCTTCTTCGCCAGGGACAGGGACTATGCCCTTTTTCTTTGCTGGCAGGTTGAAGGCAGGATTGAATTGCCAGATGATGTATCCCAGCGCCATCACCAATAGCAATGCCGCGGTGCCGATGGTACCGAAGATGCCTGTAAGCCACTTGTTGATCATAGCGCCAACGCCGCCGCCGAATGGAAAATCTGCGTGGCTGAGCACGAACGCCAGCGATGCGGAGAGTACGAGCAGACCGATGGTGACGTATTTAAGATTCCTCCAGATGGAAAATACCTTGCGATTGAAAAGCAGGTTGACGCCTACCACGAAGAAGAATGTACAGATGAGTAAGGATGCGATGCCAAATCCTTTGTAGATGAAGAAATGGGACACCAGAGCTCCCAGGCGGCCCAGGAGATTGGATACATGCACATCCTCATCCATCAGTATGGATGAGCCGCTGCGAAAGACCTTGTCCTGGTCTTCCTTCCACGTAAAGAAATACGAGAAAAAGGCAATGCACAGGAAGATCGCTATCAGCAGGAATACGGCCCCGGTGATCTTTTTTGTCCGTTCGTCACGGGCTAATTTCTTCCAGTCTATTTTCTCATCCTTTTCCTGCTTCCATATTTTGCCCTCTGCTTTCTTCGATCCGGTCTTAGCATTTTTGGAAGCGGTCTTTTTCACCTTATTGGCCATAGGGGCAAAGATAATACAGTTTGAAGTTTTAGGCCATTCGCGCAAAATGCAAATAAACCTTCCCGGCACGGGGCCTTTTACGAATTACCGGAAAGTAGTATCACTTTAACGGAAAAGACAGGCTGGCAAGTATTACATTTGATCAGCATCTTTAAACCAACACCCGTTATGCTCCGGCGTAAGGCCCTACTGCTTTTGTTTTTTTCCTGTATTTGCCTCGAGTACATCTGCGGGCAGGATACTTCCCGCCAGGAGTACACGGATATCGGCGCCATCAGCATGGCCAGGAACATCAACAAGCGCGCCCTGCTGAGCTATCTTGACCAGGGGGCATCGCTACCCAGGCAATACAGTTCCCTCGTGTTTTCGAAGAAGAATCTCGACAAGAAAAACGTAGCGGACAGGTATGTCACGCAAAAGGCGATCGTCCGGTTCAACCTCATCAATACAGCCGATACCGCCCGTTCCATCTGGTTCTTCCCCGGCCTGTATTTCTCGAGTATCAATCTCTACCGGCTAAAAGATTCCTCATTATCCTTGATACCGGTGGTTCGTCCCGCCGGGTCGAGCGAGAGGAGCTATCGCCTGCTTACGCTTGCCCCGCACGATTCGCTCACGGTGGTGGCCGAGCTATCGCTGGTTCACACACATCTCAACCGGATCCTGATCGATCTCATCCAACCGGAATATCTCTCGTCTTACTTTACCGTGGCGGATGGAAAGTTCGCCGACTCGAAGACGATCACCTTTGTCTTCTGTGGCCTGCTGCTGATGATGATCCTGTTCTCCCTGGCCACCTTTTTCCAGGAGGGTACACTTGAGTTCCTGTACTATGCTGGCTATGCCTTTTTCCTGGGGCTCATGCTCTTCATCAAGGCGCTATATACCTTTCACACCAGCCGTTTCGGTTTCTTCCAGGAGGGATACCTGGATTTCATCATGCAGAGCACAGGGATACTCTTCTACATGCTGTTCATGAAAAAATACCTCGCCACCCGGCTGTATCATCCGATCCTCCATAAATTATATAACTGGGGCATCGGAATGCTGGGCCTTGCGATGTTCGCCTTCACCTATGTCCATTACTTCACTTACAATTTCGTGCTCGAGGATAAGATAGAGAATGCGACGAAGATCCTTTTGATCGGAATGACGTTCGTGTTCCTTGTCTACAGTATCCGCCATTGGCACGACAAACTCCTTCGCTATCTCTTCTGGGGTAATCTCTGGCTGCTCGTCTTCTCGATGCTGTCGTTGCTGCTGCTGAACGGCAACTTTCTACCGGCGAGCCTGCCCCAGGTCTTCAGGTCATCTATCTTCTATTACGAGATCGGCATCCTCATAGAGCTCATCTTCTTCCTGA
This sequence comes from Chitinophagaceae bacterium, assembly GCA_035488975.1. Classification (GTDB taxonomy): domain Bacteria; phylum Bacteroidota; class Bacteroidia; order Chitinophagales; family Chitinophagaceae; genus DATHKS01. The sequence continues at coordinate 4,746 of DATHKS010000114.1, forward strand.
TGGGTCTTAACTATAAGAACAGGCGGCGACTCATTTCGCAGGCCAGGGAGAGGGAGCGACTGAAAGCGGAGAACCAGATGAATGAATACGAGAAGGAGATAGCGGTGTATAAGGGACAGCAGCAGGAACGGGAGCGCATATCGGCCGATATGCACGATGAACTGGGTTCGGGAATGACGGCGATACGCCTGATGAGCGAAATAGCCAGGAACAAGATGAAGGAGAATACACCGGTGGAGATCGAGAAGATATCACAGTCTGCGGACGAGGTATTGAATAAGATGAATGCCATCATCTGGAGTATGAACAGTGGGAACGATACGGTGGACAACCTCGTATCCTATATCCGGGTATATGCCACCGAATACTTCGAATACACGCCGATAGATTGCAGGATCTATACACCGGATGAGATCGAACCGATGGAACTCACGGGGGAAAAGAGGAGAAACCTCTTCCTGTGTGTGAAGGAATCGCTCAACAATGCCCTGAAACATTCGAAGGCATCGGAATTGAAGATCTACTTCCGCATCGACGATATACTTACCATCAAGATAGTCGATAATGGTGTCGGGATCGATATGGGAAAGATCCGGCAATTTGGCAATGGGCTAAAGAATCTCGCCAAGAGAATGGAGAACATCGGAGGGACTTACAGTATTGAGAATGATAAGGGGACGGTGACGACGATTAGGTTGAAACTGGGAGAATA
>DATHKS010000115.1:0-7209 GCA_035488975.1 Chitinophagaceae bacterium
CTGCTGATCCTATATCTTTTTATGATCAGCGCTTCTCCCTCAGCCATATTTCCCGAAGCCACTATCAGCAACAGGACCATTACCGCGCGGCTCTATCTTCCCGATACTGCGCAGGGATACTATCGCGCAGGACGATTCGACTGGGCTGGCGTGATTTCTGAACTCAGGGCCAATGGACATAGCTACTACGGTCAATGGTTCGACAAATACGATCCGCTACGGCACGATGCCATTATGGGGCCGGTGGAAGCATTCGAACCGCTGGGATATGAGAGGGCAAGACCGGGTGAGACCTTTGTCAAGATCGGCATAGGCGTACTTGTCAAGCCGGTTGAATCCAATTATTTCTTCGCCAACCATTATAAGATCCTTGACCCCGGCACCTGGACGATCAAAAAAGCCAGGGACAGGATCGAATTCAAACACGTTCTATCCGGCAACAACATCTCCTATTCGTATGAGAAAACGGTGGCGTTAGCAAAGAAGGGATCTGAACTTCAGTTGATACATACGCTCCGGAATACAGGTAAGGACATCATCGAGACCGATGTATTCAATCATAATTTCTTCATGCTGGACAATGAACTGACCGGTCCGGGAGCCGTCATCAAATTCCCCTTCACACTCTCGACCAGGACTAAACCGGTCAACGATCTTGCAACGATCAACGGGAAACAGATCGGCTTTAGCCGGGAATTGAAGAAGGGCGAGTCGGTCCTGCTCAGCTACGTGCAGGGCTTCGATAGTACCCGCGCGCAGGATTATGATATCAGGGTGGAGAATCTGCATTCGGGCGCCGGCGTCAGGATCACAAGCGACCGGCCAATGTCGAGGCTTGCTTTCTGGGCTATCCCGGCCACGCTGTGTCCCGAACCATACATACATGTGAGGGTGGAACCGGGAAAGGAATTTTCCTGGACGATCACCTATGAGTATTACGATCTTGGTGTTGTAACCAAATGAACCAACAACGTGAATCGTGAATCGTCAATCGTGAATAGCGGCAGTATGACAGAAGCTTATTGATACAATGATGCTGACGGGAAGCTGATAAGCTGATAAACTGAATATAAAGTAAATGCAATGGCGAAAGGACATCACGAAGCAATGAATGAACTGAGCCCCCGGTCTTCCGATAGCACACGACTGCTATTGATCATCCTGGTGATGGTGTTTTCATTTGCATGTAAACGGAAACCAGACGTCAAGCTAGGAGAAGACTGGCCGTCTTATGGGGGAAACAGTGCAGGAAACCGTTACTCACCACTCAACCAGATCAATCTCGATAATGTCAAGGATCTCGCGGTTGCATGGGAATATGATGCCTCGGAAAAGCCCGATCCTGCCAATCCTTCGCAAAGAGCAAAGGAGATACAATGTCAACCGATCGTAGTCGACGGAATACTATACGGCACGACTCCGGAGTTAAAACTATTTGCCCTGACGGCGGCAACCGGCGAACAACTATGGAAATTCGAGCCGGCGAAGGAGAACCAGCGTTTCAATACAAACCGTGGCGTGATCTATTGGGAAAATGGAGACGACAAGCGCATACTGTACTCTGCGGGTGCATGGCTCTATGCTGTAAATGCGATCGATGGCAAACCCGTCATCACTTTCGGGAACAATGGCAGGGTCGATCTTCATGAAGGCCTTTCTACTAATATTGGACATGATGTGAGTTCACTGTCGGTTACCGCCACCACACCCGGCGCCCTTTATAAAAATACTATTGTCATAGGATCAAGCGTCTCCGAAGGGGGCGATGCCGCGCCGGGACATGTTCGTGCATTCGATGTCGTAACCGGTAAATTGAAGTGGACCTTTCACACTATCCCGCAGCCGGGCGAGTTCGGTTATGATACCTGGCCCCCCGATGCGTACAAGAAGATCGGCGCCGCGAATAATTGGAGTGGGCTCGTGATGGATGATAAGAGAGGCGTCGTGTACTTCGGAACGGGGTCGCCATCCTCAGATTTCTTTGGTGCGGATCGCCACGGGACCAATCTCTTCGCCAATTGCATCATGGCGCTCGAGGCAGAAACCGGGAAGATGAAATGGTATTTCCAGACCATACATCATGATCTCTGGGACCGCGATATTCCCTGCCCACCGAACCTGGTCACGATAAAACACAATGGCCAGAATGTCGACGTGGTTGTGCAGGCCACGAAAGACGGTCTGGTATATGTGCTCGACCGGGAAAAAGGGACTTCTCTGTTCCCTATAGAAGAGAGAAAGGTCCCGGTGAATGGACTGCCCGGCGAGCAACCATGGCCGGTACAGCAGTATCCATCGAAACCTTTGCCATTCACACACCAGGTCTTCACGGAGAATGACATCACGGATATCTCGCCAGCGGCGCATGACTTCGTCATGAAGGCCTACGAGCAGTACAGGAGTTCGGATAATAAATTTACCCCTCCAAATGCGACAGGTACTCTCCTCTTCGGTTACAGCGGTGGCGCGGAATGGGGAGGAAATTCGATCGACCCCGATGGGATACTCTACCTGAATGCAAATGAAGATGCCTGGGAACTACAGATGATCGATATGGAAACGCGCAACAGGGAACTTGCATCAGTTACGCCCGGTCATGCCTTATATATCAGGAACTGTGCATCCTGTCATGGCATGGACCGCAAGGGAAGCGGTGAAGTATTTCCCAACCTGGTAAATATCGCCGGGAAGAGAAGCGCTGCGGAGATCGGCAATGTGATAAAGGCAGGGAGCGGGCGCATGCCTTCCTTCCAGCAACTCGGCGAAGCAGACAGGTCATCCATCACCAATTTCCTGCTCAACAAGGAGCCGAAGATGGTGAAGCCGGTGGACGAACATACAATCGATGACACAGCCGTCGCGAAGGAAAATGATTTCCCGTACATACCTGCTTATACCAACAAGACCTGGAAGAAGTTCACTGACCAGGATGGGTACAATGCCGTGAAGCCGCCATGGGGTACGCTCAACGCGATCGATCTCAATACCGGTGATTATCTCTGGCGTGTTCCGTTGGGTGAGTTTCCCGAACTGACGAAGAAAGGTATTCCCATTACCGGAACGGAAAATTATGGCGGACCCATTTCTACGGCCGGCGGACTGATCTTCATTGCGGCAACGAGGGATGAACGTATCCGCGCCTTCGACAGGAAGACGGGCAAGGTGGTCTGGGAATACCAACTCCCGGCTGGTGGCTTCGCCACTCCTGTTACGTATGCCGTCGATGGTAAACAATATATAGTGATAGCGGCAGGTGGAGCGAGGGGGAAGAAGGCGGGGGGGAAGTATGTGGCGTTTGCGTTGAAATAACTTACTTAATTTGATAATTTGGCAATTTGGTAATTTGACAATGATCTGATATTCGATCAGACATTTCTTATCGGAGCACGCCACACTATCAAATTATCAAATTGCCAAATTATCAAATTACTCCAGCACCACCGTCTTATTCTCATGTATCAAAACCCTGTCTGCAAATACCAATTGAAGCGCCTTCGCTAATACGGATGTCTCTATTTCCCGGCCGGCCTTGATCATCGTTTCCGGAGTAAAGCTATGGCTGACAGGAATGGCCTGTTGTGCAATGATTGGCCCCTCGTCCAGTGCAGAGGTGATGAAATGTGCCGTGGCGCCAATGAGTTTTACTCCGCGTTGATAGGCCTGCCGGTAGGGATTGGCGCCAATGAAAGCCGGAAGAAATGAATGATGAATGTTGATGATCCGCAACGGATACCTGGCCGCGAATTCAGGCGAGAGTATCCGCATGAACTTCGCCAGCACCAGGTAATCCCATTCATATTTATCGATGACCGATAATAAGTTCGCTTCGAATACTGCGCGATCCTGCGCCTCATGCGGAACGAGATGAAAAGGTATTTCGAAGCGCTCGCAAATATTTCGTAAGACCGGATGGTTGCCGATAACGCACTGTACGGAGGCGCCCAGTGTCCCGAATTGATTCCTGATCAGGATATCCGCCAGGCAATGATGCTCCTTGCTGACCAGCACGATCACTTTCTTTTCCGGATGAAAACTAAAACTGATGATCGCACCAGCAGGAAGAGCGCCGGCAAGGATATCATGGAGTCGCCCTGTCTCGCTGACCATACCGGTTTCAACCCGCAGGTAGAAGATCTTTGCAATGGTGTCCCGGTATTCATGCATTGAAACAACCTCGATGTTTTCTCCTGAAAAAATTGCAGAGATGCCTGCCAGCAGCGCGGGACGGTCTGCACATTGAATAATAGTTATCATATGGTTTGTTTGAATTTCAGCATTGTTATTTAAAAGACAGTTGTACCGTAAAGATGGCAGAAAATTCCTGCCGGGGAAATACCCTGAATTCGTCAACGTGTACCCTTAAGTGGGGAGAATGAAATTTCCGTATGGGTATGCATGGCTCATAGTTTTACTTACCTTCAACTCATCCAAACCGGGCAGGTATTATCCATGTGTATGCAGGATGGCTTGCCGGTCATGGGTCCATAACCATTTACTCTTACATTCAATCTTCAATATGACGAAAAGAATCATATCCGGCACATCATGGTTAATTACATTACTACTTCTGCAGCAGATACTCTTTGCCCAGGCGCCTGCACCTATTCGTTTGGCCGTTGCGGGAACCAGTCATGGCCATGTTGCCTGGATCTTAGGAAAGAAGGATCAGAAGGATGTGATCCTGTCAGGCATCTATGAACCCGACACGGCGCTCATCCGGAAACAAATAAAGAATTACGGTCTGCCAGCCAGCCTGTTTTATACCGATCTCGCCAGGATGCTCGATGAGGTGAAACCTGAGGCGGTGGTGGCATTCGGTTCCATCTACGATCATCTGTCCGTGGTGGAGGCCTGTGCGCCGCGCAGGATAAACGTGATGGTGGAAAAGCCACTTGCAGTCAGTGTTCAACATGCCATGCGCATGGATTCCCTTGCGAAGAAATACGGCATCCTCCTGCTGACGGACTATGAGACCTCCTGGTATGCCACGACCGAGAAGGGATATGAGCTTGCAGTTGATAGCAATTTTGCAGGCGCCATCAGGAAGGTAGTTTTTCATCATGGCCATGAAGGGCCGAAGGAGATCGGCGTCAGCAAGGAGTTCTTCAACTGGCTGACGGATCCCGTAAAGAATGGCGGCGGCGCGTTGATCGATTTCGGCTGCTATGGCGCGAATATCATGACCTACCTGATGAAAGGAGTGAAACCATTGGCGGTAACGGCCGTTACCCGGCACTTCAAACCGGCCATTTATCCAAAGGTGGATGACGATGCCACGATCATCGTGGAATATCCCGGCGCTCAATGTATCATCCAGGCATCCTGGAACTGGCCATTCGGCCGGAAGGACATGGAGATATATGGCGAAACGGGCTATATCATTGCAGTGGATAAGAACGTTCTCCGTACCAGGAATAAGGCAGCAAAGGAAGAGAAGACATCCATTCTCCACCCGGCGGATGTCGGCGTATATGAAGATCCGTTCGCCTACTTCGCAGATGTTATCCGGAAGAAGATCAGGCCTGCAGACTATAGTCTTTATTCCCTGACCAATAATATGCTGGTGGTGAAGATCCTTTCTGCTGCAAGAGAATCGGCGGCGACGGGGAAGAGGGTGGTGCTACAATGAATACAATTTGATAATTTGGCAATTTGATAATGTGATAATTTGGCGTGCTCCGATAGGAAATGACTGATCGAATATCAGATCATTGTCAAATTACCAAATCATCAAATTGCCAAATTGTACTCACTCGTATTTCATCGCCTCATACCCCAGCAACCTTCTCCACAATCCTATCTGCCCGATGCAATAGGCTTCCCGGTGAATGAAGAAGAAGATCGTATCGTAGAGCGTCATTTCCTGTCCCGGCATCTCGAATGGACTTGGTCCATTGAGGCGATCCTCATCGAGATTGACGATCTTATCTTTTAGCAATGGACTAATAAAAAGCCAATCAGCCCTGAACTCCGAAAGAGAAGGATACACTATCGCATCTTCGATGCTCTTGAAATTATCGAATAGCTCGTGCGAATGTTGTTCAACTTCCAGGTCCAGCGCGACGGCAAGAGCAAACCGGTCGCTGACGAGACTCCCTGCGATCCAGGCGACATGAGTGGCCTTAGTATTGAATCGCTTATGGGCCTTCTCATCGGAGATACCTTCCAGTACGTTCACAAATAGCTGGGTGTAGAGATCGTAGAGATTTACGAGCGTTACTAACCTGTTATCCAGTACGTCTACAATCTCCATCTGAGGTTTATTTTTTATGTATTGATCATGAACGGCGCATCCACCACAAATGTATCACGATGCGAAGAAAATCACACGCCCTGTACACGCCAATTGTGGGGGGTGAATGCGGCGTGGGTTGGCTGAGTTGACAAGTTGATTGGGTGATAAGTTGATAAGTTAGTGAGCCCTCCTTTTCCTTATTTTCCTGGTTAGTTTGAGACTCGCCCCTTATCAACTTATCACCCAATCAACTTATCAACTTACTCAGCCAATCAGCTTACTCACTCTAAAAACATGCGGCCCCTCTCTTCCCTATTGCAGATGAATTTCCAGTCATGCTCCATCCATTCTTAAACAATAAATAATTGCATTATGATGTGGTATGATTTTTCAGCCGGTAAAATGAATGATCCTATTACATAATCAAAACAACGTGTCATGAAAAAACTCGTCACGATCCTGGCTATCCTGCTGCTTACCATAAGCGTCCAGTCAAAGGCGCAGCTTCAGCAAGGAAATGTGCTGGTGGGAGGAGATATTGCCAACTTCAATCTTGGCCTTGACAAAGGCGGCAACTTTTCCTTCCTGATAAACCCGAAAGTGCCCAGGTTCATCCGTGACAATCTTGCCATAGGCGGATACAAGCGTAAACTATGGAGCAGGTGCACTTGCCAGGTATTACCTAAGGCAATGTCGGTATAGAAGGAGATAATCCCGCCGTCGGAGATAATACCATTGGAGGAAGTTAATAAGTTAATAGGTTGATAAGCCTACAGGGAGATACGCTTTTCAAAAGGGAGACGCGCCTGTGCAAATAGGAGCGCTGAGTGTTCGGGTCTGCTTAGTTAAGTGTGTCATTTTTTAATAGTCTATCTCTGAAGTGATTGTTTAGTTCTGAACGGATAATAGGCCAGCCGTAGATTTGGCCTTCCCACTTGGTATTTGCATTGATGGTGGCTAAATAGATCTGTTTT
>DATHKS010000116.1:0-14323 GCA_035488975.1 Chitinophagaceae bacterium
ACGGAAGAACTGCGGGAGCGGTATTTTCAAAAAATCGCCGCCCGCATGGAATATCATCTCGGCGAAAAATTCCTGGATGCGATCGTGTACAGGAAATCGTATTCCGTGAGCAATTTCGTAGATGATTATAATTCATTTCGCGGGAATGCCTATGGCCTGGCGAATACATTGCGGCAAACGGCGGTATTCAGGCCTTCCTGCCGGAATAAGAAGGTGCGGAACTTATTTTACACCGGGCAATTGACGGTTCCCGGTCCGGGAGTGCCGCCCAGTCTTATAAGCGGGGAAGTGGTGGCTAAGGAATTGATCAAATCCTTTCGAACATAAATACAACCATTGATGCTTCACCTATTTCATGCGTCGAGTGAACAATGTAGCCGTGTAGTGACGGAGAAATATAGTACTTCCTTTGCATCTGCGATACAGTTGCTTCATAAGGATCTTCGCGCCCCCATCTGCAATATCTATGGCTTCGTTCGTTTTGCAGATGAGATCGTAGACAGCTTTCATGATTTCGATAAACCCACTCTCCTGCGTGAATTCAGGCAGGAAACCTTTGAGGCCATACGCCGCGGCATAAGCCTTAACCCCATCCTCAACAGCTTTCAGCTCACCGTAAATCAATATGAGATCGATCATGCGCTGATCGAGGCATTCTTCGGCAGCATGGAGATGGATCTCACCTGCCAATCGTATAGTGCCGGGGAATACAACGAATATATCTATGGCTCGGCCGAGACAGTCGGCCTGATGTGCCTCACTGTATTCTGCGAGGGCAGGATGGAGACGATGGAGAAACTAAGAACATCCGCCCGTTCGTTGGGCGCTGCCTTTCAAAAGGTCAACTTTCTACGGGATATCCGGTCCGACTATACAGGTCTCTCGCGCCTCTATTTCCCTTGCTGCGACTTCAATAATTTCAGGGACGAGGATAAGAAGCAGATCGAGGCCGACATTCAAAAGGATTTCCGGGCCGCGTATAAGGGGATCATACATCTCCCGTTAAAGGCGAGGTTCGGCGTGTATGTGGCGTATAAATATTATTTCTCCCTCTTCCGCAAGATCAGGCGGCTTCAACCATCCAAGATGATGGAGAAGAGAATACGCATACCCAACTATCACAAACTTTTTATCTTTCTCCGGGCGGGAATCAAGAATCAATTCCGGCTCATAGCCCCTCAGCAAAGCGATTTGTCGAACGCGGGACCCGGACTTTAATGGGAGACTTATTATAAGTAAATTTGAACTACCAGAAGTATAGCAAGTCATGAATGAAGAAGTAGTAGTATTAGTCAATGAGCGCGACGAGGCGATAGGCACAGCGGAGAAGATGAAGGCACATCAGCAAGGCCTGCTCCACCGGGCGTTCAGTGTATTTATTTTCAATAGCCGGGGGGAGCTCTTATTACAGCAACGGGCGATGGGGAAATATCACAGCGCTGGGCTTTGGACGAATACCTGTTGCAGTCATCCGCTCCCGGATGAGGACACGCAGGCAGCAGCCGAACGAAGACTCGAGGAGGAACTTGGATTCAGGACGAAGGTGAAGAAGGTATTCGATTTCGTGTACCGGGCCGATTTCCCGAATGGGTTGATGGAGCATGAATTCGATCATGTGTTCGTTGGCGAATACGATGGAGAGATCCTCTTCAATCGCCGGGAGGTGAATGATGTCTGCTACAGGGATATGCCCCAGGTTGGCGCATCATTACAAAGCCATCCCTCGAAATATACCGAATGGTTTCGCCTGGCGTTTCCAAAGATCGAGCGCTGGTGGAAGGATAATTATGAAAAGGAGATCCAATAATGGCAGTGATACTCTACATATTGGTTGTGCTGATCACATTCATCCTCATGGAGGGAGTTACATGGCTCACGCATCGCTTCGTGATGCATGGATTCCTCTGGTATCTTCATAAGGATCATCACCAGGTAAGGCCCGGCTTCTTTGAAAGGAACGATGCCTTCTTTATCATCTTCGCAATACCGAGCATGTTGATGATCTACTTCGGCACATACGATCATACCTGGTGGCTGCAGGCCGTTGGGTTCGGCATCATGGCGTATGGATTTGGTTATTTCCTTGTCCACGATGTTATCATTCACCAGCGGTTCAAGTGGTTTACACGTAGCGACAATACCTATGTTCGCGCTATTCGCTGGGCGCACAAGATGCACCATAAGCACCTTGAGCGGCATGATGGCGAGAGTTTCGGCATGCTGCTCGTGGCGAAGAAATATTGGGAGAAGATCCGTCGCGACAGGAAGCTGATGGCGGATAACCGAAAAGTGGAATATGCTCCCGAAACCGACACCTATCTTTAATCATCGATCATCTTCTTGAATCAAACCACGCAATATGACTACATCATTGCGGGAGCGGGCTGCGCGGGCCTGAGCCTGGCGATGCACCTTGTGCAATCGGGAAAATTCACGGATAAGAAGATCCTCATAATTGATAAGGATGATAAGAAGACGAATGACCGGACCTGGTGTTTCTGGGAGACCGGGGCCGGGCTCTTCGAGGAAATTGTCTACAGGCGTTGGCCGCAGGCCTGGTTTCATGGAAAGGATTTTTCGAGGCTACTGACCCTTGCTCCCTATGAATACAAACTTATCCGTGGTATCGACTTCTACGATCATTGCCTGGCTGTCTTGCATAGAACACCGGGGATAGAAATATTGAATGGCACTATCGATCATATTGAGAGTGATGGAGACAATACATTTGTGCGGATGGGAGATAAGGAATACCATGCGCAATATATCTTCAATAGTATTTTGGAGAAACCCGTGCCTGGTAAAAGGGAATTTTACCTGTTGCAGCATTTCAAGGGCTGGGTTGTCGAAACTGCCGAACTCCTCTTCGATCCCTCGGAGGCGACGCTGATGGACTTCCGGATAGCGCAGGACAATGGAACAAGTTTCGTGTATGTGATGCCTTTCACTAACACCACGGCGTTGGTCGAATATACGCTGTTCGGTGAACAATTGCTGGAGCCTGTTCAATACACGGAGGCATTGAAGAAATACATGCACGAATACATCAAGGCGAGCGATTACCGCGTATTGGAAGAGGAGACGGGGGTAATACCGATGACGAACCACAGGTTCAATTCCCATCATCATCACATTATTAATATCGGGACTGCTGGTGGGCAAACGAAGGCGACGAGCGGGTACACCTTCCGGTTCATACAGAAACACTCTGCAGCTATAACGAAGCAATTGATTGAGGAGGGAAATCCATTCTTACCAGTGCAGACGCCGGCCAGGTTCAATTTTTATGACAGTGTACTTCTCAACATCCTTCACAACGGTACACTACCGGGCAGGGATATCTTTTCAACCTTATTTAAGAAGAACGATCCAAAAGGAGTGCTGGCTTTCCTGGATAATGAGAGTTCATGGAAGGATGAGTGGAAGATCATTTCTTCCTTGCCTACCTGGCCTTTTTTGAAGGTAGCCATCCAACAATTAGTCGTGAATCGTCAATCGTGAATCGTGAAACGTCAATCGTGAATGCACTCCGCTATTAGCCTTCTCGCGTAGCACGATACTTGAGCATTGTCCAAAGGACCCCCTTGTGGAATATTTCATTCGGGTCTCCCTGTCTTAGGCCTATTCGTACCTGATGAGACAGTAAGAGTCAATCGGCAATGTGGGAAACATGCTGATACAACACGCACATTGGCACATTGCCAGACCTGCCTACCGGCAGGCAGGTTATCAAATTGGCTAATTGCTTTATTGGTCGGGATCAAGTTGCATAAACTCTCTCTTCACGGCCTTCAGCATACTGAAGAGCTGGGCCACCTGTATGAGGAGCATTATCACGAGGGCGAGTAAAACGTACCAGGGCAGTTTTACCTTCCCGATATTGACGATGTGCTGGAATTTTTCCAATTGCCAACCCGCCAGTGCGGCGCCGAATGCCATGCCCACAAGGAGAAAGGAAATGAGTGAGTACACCACTTTCATGAACATGATCCGCATGGTGGAGTAGCCGACCTTGAAATTCTCGAAGATGGCTGCGGGAATGATCAGTACCAGCGTGATCCAACTCCAGTTGCTGTTAAACCAGGTATCGCTTAGCGATAAGTTCAATACCAGGATAAGCACAATGGAAAGAAGTCCCCATGGGAACAGGAGAAAAGTGGATGGGCGGCTGGAAGGGATGCTAGGCATGGGAGGAATTTGATTGTGAAAGAAAGATAGGATTTTTTTTAGAAAAAGCTTAGATGAGTAATTAGCCAATTTGATAACCTGCCTGCCGGTAGGCAGGTCTGACAATATGCCAATGAGCGTGCTACGATGAGTAAACACTGGGTTGTTGGATGCCTGCAGGAATACTGGAAGTGGCGTCGAGTAAGGAGATAAGTTGGCAAGTTGATAAAAGCTAAACTACAAAGCGTGTTGTGCGAAATCTTTGTGTTCCTTTGTGCCTTCGTGTCTTGGTGGTTTCTGTATTAAACCACCAAGAACACGAAGATTTCACAAAGTGCACAAGGACATCCCTATCTAAGGACGCCATTTTGAATTTTTACTTTTGAATTTTGACTTTATTGACGCAAACGCCCCCAAGTTTGCTGCATTTGCACCCCATCTTCGATCCTGGCAGTCAGTAGGTTTGTGTCAAATAGGTTCGCGGCATCGCAACCTGTTTCTAAAACACGGAATAATGATTGAAGTATTTAAGACGAATGTCACGCAGCGAAGGGACGCGTACCGGCTTATCGAGACCCTACACCTGGTATTCAGTGATTACAAGGCGAATTTCGATCTGCAGGATTGTGATCGGATCCTTCGCATTGTCTCCAGGTCGGGCCATGTTGATGCCGATTCAATAATACAGTTTTTGGGCAGGCAGGGATTCGAGGCCGAGGTGCTCGAGGATATCATTGCATGAGTGCATTCCTATTTTCCTTACTTATAAGTTTCAGTTCTCTTTTCTAAAATGTATGGCGGCCCCGCCATTGCCGGCCAGTTGTAATGTTAATTTTGAATTCTTCGTGACTGACTGTTTCGTGATCGACACCTTATTGGGATCCTTTTCAGTAGCCTCACCATCCGCATATATTTCAGCACTGTAGTTACCATCGTCGAGGAAGGCCAGGGAGATCACAAGCTCCCGTGCCTTGTGGTTCGAGATGGCGCCGAGAAACCAATCTGCATTCTTCTTCCTCGCCACTATTGCATACTCGCTCAGCTTCGAGTCCACCACCTTCGTATCGTCCCAGGTAGTGGGCACTTCCGTTACGAATTGAAAGCCGTCCTGCCCTTCGTATGCCTCGGGGTAATCCGCTACCATGCCGAGATAATTTTCCAACACCACATACATGCCCAGCATGTGCGAGCGCGTGCCGATGATGAGTGGACGCGTGTATTGCGCCCTGAAGAGAGAGTCCTTTACAAACCGGAATCCTCCCATATGATAATCGGTGGGACCGGCGAGCATGCGTGTGAAGACGATATCGAGATCGTGATCCGGGTCCACGGCCTTGCCCCACTTGTTGTATTCATAGTTCATCGCGCCCTCGCGTGTAAACTCGTTGGGATAGGTCCTACTCAGCCCGGTGGGCTTATATGCCCCATGAAATTGCACGTGCAGATGATGTGCTGCGGCCTTCTCCAGCATTTCCGTTTGCATGTTGACCATTTCCTGGTCGTCACGATCCATGAAGTCGATCATCATTCCCTTCAATCCCCATCTCTCGAAAACGGCGAAGGCGCTGTCGAGTCTTGGATACAACGCGGCCCAATGCACCCATACACGGACGCCTACTCCTTTGGTTGCCGCATAATCGCAGACCTCCTTCATATCGAGACCGGGCACGGTCTTAGTCACATCAGAATTAGGTCCTGGTTGAAAACCGGCGCCGTCGTCCACATACCATTGGTGCAGGCCATACTCCACTACGGAATGATATTCTATCTTATTCCGTGCGCAGAAGTCTATATAGTATTGTTGCGTCACGAAATTATTTCCCGGCGCATTGATCGTATCCGGCATCACATTTCCATTCCACCAGGGAAAGGTTGTCTTCCCCGGCTTTATCCAACTCACATCCGCCAGGTGGGTTGGTTCATTCAGGCTGGTCAGCATCGTCGATTCGATGAGTGTACCCATCCTGTCGCCGATCAGCATCACGCGCCAGGGGCTATCATGGGGAAATGTGGATCTCACTTTCACTCCCGGCTCTTTCGGCAAGGGCGAAAGTGTGCTTTGAAGAATGCCATTTTTCTTTGTCAGGTACATGCCGGCATAGTCCAGGAGCGCGGCCTCGGTGATGGCCATGTAGGCATGATCGTTGAATTCAAACAAGGCGGGCATGTCCAATAGCGTATCAGCAGGTACCTCGGACAGTTTCGCCTTGCTGTACAGGCCCTCATGCGAGCTGGTGAAGTTAGGCAGGTATAATGCCTCGCTCAATGGATTTCCCGCGAGTTTAAATTCGGCCGATTCATCCAATATGGAAAAGGCTTTTCCTTCCTCTCCTTTCATGTGATACCGGAATGCTATGCCATCATTAAAGACCCGGACAATGATCTGTATCTCTCCATTGCCGGAAGCCAGGCCGGATACAGGCAGTACCATTTCCCTGTAGTTGGTAGTTACGTGTTTCTTTTTGCCAATGAGCAGGTCATACGATTCGGTGGTATCCCGGAATGATGCCTTGCCTATTTTGAGTTTAGCATTTGCGGGTGCATCGCCAATATGAAGATGCAATAGTGAGGGCTCGATGAGGGTGGTATTCCGGTAGGTTACCGAATAGTGAATGGTGGTTGCGCTGCTGGTAAGGATGAAAACGACCAGACCATCCGGCGAACTGACCTTCTGTTTTTTTTGAGCGCTTAGTATGGCCGGAGCCAGGATCAGCAATAACACCGATGGAAGGAAGAGTCTCATGAGCAATCGTTCTTAAAATAGTTACAAAATAATGTGCCAATTAGCCAATTTGTAAATGTGCCAATTAGGCGTGCTACGATTTGTAGTGACACTACGAATAAGGATCATTTGCACATTTACAAATTGGCTAATTGGCACATTGACTGATCTGTCATATAACCGGACAAGTCCTGTATCGAAAGCGGACGGTCAATACAACGAGTAGGAAAGATAAATAATTGATAACAAAGTATATAAAAAAGGGTCTCGTCTTTGTTTAGGAGAACTTGAATTCATAATTATGTTCAGGACCTATCTCAAAACAACCGTGCGGAATTTCACCCGCAACAAAGGATATAGCCTTCTCAATATTTTCGGGCTGGCCATCGGCATCGTATGTACCGGCCTCATTTTCCTCTGGGTGGAGGATGAGATGAACTATGATAATAGCTACGCGAAGAGGGATCAGCTGTACTACGTACGGGTGAATCAACAGTACGACGCCTATGTGTTCACACACGGGTCTACTCCCGGTCTGCTCGGGCCGGTGATGAAACAGGAGATGCCCGGACTCGCGGATGTATGCCGCACTACCGAGGGCCAAACGAGGGGATTGTTCAGCATTGACGATAAGTCGGTATATGCTTCCGGGAAATATGCAGATCCCGCCATCTTCAATATGTTCTCGCTGACATTTGTCCAGGGGAATGCCGCGAGTGCTTTCAGGCAATTATATTCTGTTGTACTGACAGAAAGCGCCGTTAAGAAGATATTCGGAAATGAAAAGAATGTGATAGGGAAGACGGTCAGCATGGATCATAAACAAGACTATACTGTGTCTGGAGTGCTGCGCGATTTTCCGACCAACTCCACCATGCAGTTTGAATGGGTGGCTCCGTTCGATATTTTCTTCCAGGACAATCCATGGGCCAAGGAGTGGGGTAACAGCGGTGTGTCTACTTACGCAGAACTGAGGCCCGGCGTTGCTGCGGCCACTATCGACAAGCAATTGTATGATTTCATCCGCAAGCGCGATCCTGCCTCCATCAGTCATCCGTTCCTGTTCGGTATGCGCAACTGGCATCTTCGCGATCAGTTCAATAATGGAAAACTGACGGGTGGGGGAAGGATTGAATATGTCAGGCTTTTTTCCGTCATTGCGTGGATCATTCTCCTGATAGCGTGTATCAACTTCATGAATCTTTCTACAGCACGCAGCAGCAACCGGGCAAGAGAAGTAGGCGTAAGAAAGGTGCTCGGCGCGGGGAAGAAAGGCCTGGTGATGCAATTCATCGGAGAGGCATTGCTCATGTCCCTTTTGGCGGCTATTGTAGCCGTTGTTATCATGTCGCTGGTGCTTCCCATGTTCAATACGGTGGTGCAGAAGGACCTGTTTCTTGGTCTCGGTAATCCCATCCACCTCGGCGCACTCTTCCTGATCACAGTCATTTGCGGGCTGGTAGCGGGAAGCTATCCTTCCTTCTTCCTCTCTTCTTTCAATCCCGTATTTGTTCTCAAGGGTATAAAGTTAAAATCGGGCGGGGTTGTCTGGGTAAGAAAGGGATTGGTCATTCTACAATTCACGGTCTCGATAGTCCTGATAGTAAGCACGATCATTATTTACCAGCAGATACAACATGTCAAGGGTCGTAACCTGGGCTTTAATAAGAATGGTCTTCTGCAGGTAAACGTAGAGCGGCAGATGGGCTCGAACTATGAGTTGATCAGGCAGGACCTGATGAATACGGGACTAGTGGAGAATGTAGCTTTAACGGATCATGCTATTCTTGACGGGGGAAATAATACGGACCGTCTTACCTGGCCCGGCAAGGCGGCGGGTAGTAAGGTGCTGGTAAGCGGAAGATCGGTTACGCCAAGTTTTTTCGATACTTATAAATTGAAGATATTATCTGGCAGGGGCTTGCAGGAAAGCGATTCCATGCAAAAGGCGGCAACCGGTTCCACTATGGGTATCGTGATCACACAGTCGCTGGAAAGACTGATGGGTAATAAGTCCGCTATCGGCCAGGTTCTTTTCAACGAAGGTGATCCTTCCAACAGGTTGACAGTAGTGGGCGTGGTAAATGATTTCGTATATGGATATATGTATGGCCAGTCAGATCCTGTGATCTTTACTACGTTGCCCTATAGAGATGCCACTCTTCTTCATACACGCTTTAAGCAAGTGGTGGGGCCGGCGCAAGGGATTGCTGCAGTTCAGGCCGTGATGAAGAAAGACAACCCAGCCTATCCCATGCAGTTTGAATTTGTGGACGATCAGTTCAGCCAGATATTCTCGGATGAGGCATTGATCAGTAAATTGTCGAGAGTGTTTGCCGCATTGGCGATCATTATCTCTTGCCTGGGGTTGCTTGGTCTTGCCGCTTATACTGCGGAACGGAGAACCAAGGAGATCGGTATCCGGAAGGTATTGGGTGCATCCGTTAGTGGTTTAACAGGTTTGCTGACGATGGAATTCTTGCAATTAGTATTCATCTCCTGCATCATTGCATTTCCTACGGGATGGCTGATCATGCATGACTGGCTCTCCGATTACCCATACCGGATCTCGATCAGCTGGTTCGTCTTCATTTTTGCCGGAGGCGCCGCGTTGATCATTGCGTGGTTGGCGGTAAGTGTGCAGACCATTAAGGCGGCGCTGGCTAATCCAGTGAATAGCCTGCGGGCAGAGTAAACACGTATATCTTAGTAAGCAGATATAGACCGGGGAGAGGTATAGTCGGTGGACTGTATCTCTCCTTTCTTTTTTCCATTCTCATGGATCCCATTTGCCGTCACTTATTCCATTTGATTGCGACATTGCATCAACCTTAACATTATTTTTTCATCTTGACAAAATGTTTATCCTATTTGGCGGGCTCTTAACATCAATGCCGTGAAAAGAATTGTCCTTAGAAAAAAATCTACCATGATTAAAATTCTAAGCATCTTTTCAATTGCCATTTTATGCAGCCTTACCTGTTTCTCCCAGATCAAAAAGGGATCGACCTCTATCGGTGGAGAATTTTATTATTATTCGGCCGATAATAATGACCAAATAAACCAGGGGAATTCAAAGCTGCGCAACGCCAGTTTTAATTTATCTGTGGGAAAGGCCATTCGTGAGAACAGCGTGGTGGGAATTAGCCTTCTCTATTCGCCCTCCTCGCAAAAAAATTATCAGACTGGCAACAATTTCAGCAACCAAAAAAACAATACCTATGGCGCGGGTATTTTTTATCGCCAGTACAAGAAGCTGGCAAAGGATTTTTATTTCTTTGGTGAACCGGCCTTGTCTTTCACCACGAACCATTCCACGATCGACCAGGTGGGAGGACCACAGTTGGCGAATAATCGCTGGTCCACGGCGCTGTTCAGATTCGCACCGGGCATATCCTACAAGGTGCTTCGCAGTTTCTACCTGGATGTGCAAATTCCCCAACTTCTCAGTCTGCAGTATGCATCCTACAGGGAAAGGGGGCCTAACTCCGACGTAAAGAGAAAGGAATTCTCGGCATACACGTCTCTCAATAATACGTTCTTGCAGAATCTCGGCATTGGATTCCGCTTTATCTTCTAATGAGGAATTAGTAATTGGGAATAAGGAATTGGGCCTTATGAGAAGATTTTTCAAAGATCAGCCCAATTCTCTATTCCCAATTACCAATTCCCAATCAAACCCGCACCTGCACAATCGTCTTCTTCTTATTCTTAAGATCAAATATCACCAGCTGATTATTATTCGTATCCGTTATCCACAAATTGTTTCCTTTGAGTAATACGTCATTCGGTTCGTTCAATCCATCCACGAGTGTGGTCAGTCTCATCTTCGAGAGGTCGAGTACCTTCACCTTTCCATTGTAGGTATCCGCTATATAGATCTTTTCATTGTCTACTGCCAGGCCCACGCAATGCTGAAGCAGTGCCTGGTCCAGGGCTCCATCCTTATCGCCGAACTTGAACAGGCCTTTGCCAACGAGGGTTTGCACCAGTTTATTCTTCAGGTCTACTTTCCTGATGGCGCTCGCCTCCGGGTCGGCTACGTAGAGAAAATCTTTATCCTTCGCCAGGCCACTCGGTTGATTGAATGACGCCTCGATTAGTGATCCATTCTTCAATGCCTCACGGCCATTGCCCGCGAAACGGAAGACCTTATTGTCGCTGACATTCATCCGCAAGAGTTGGTGATTACCGGCGTTGGCAATAAAGAGGAAGCCGTTGTCGAGAAGGAGGTCCCAGGGGGTATTGGGAAGAACGGGAGTATTCAGTTTATCATTATTGTAATAGTATCCCATGGTCCCATCGCCTGCAATCGTGCTGACCTGCCTGGTGGTTAGGTCGGCGACACGGATGGAATTGTTCTTCGAATCGGCGATATACAGCCGGTCGCCATCGAGTGCAAGACCCTGCGGCTCGTAGAAAGTAGCGGATGAGAAGCCTCCATTTTCGAACCCCTGGCTTCCTTTCCCGATCGTCTCGAGGATCTTTCCATTTTCATCGATGTTCAATATCCGGTCGTTGCCGCTATCCGAAAGCCATACCGTTCCCTTCTCGCCGGCAATCAGCTTGGATGGGAATTTCAGGATGGAGCTAACGGTGTCTTTCTTCGCGTGAAAGGCAAAGGGTTGTTCTTTCAATCTTCCCTTGTATTCTTCCTTCAACTGCATGATCTTTTGACGGAATACATCGTAGACCCGTTCACCTTCCCGCTGAAAGAATATCTTCCCATCGGGAGTAACAAGCGTCACGGTCGGCCAGGAATTGATATTGTAAGAATGCCAGACTGCGTAATCGGCATCGTTTACCACGGGATGGGTGATGCCGAACTTGGAGATGGCATTTCTTATCCGGTCGCTGCTCTTCTCGGAATCGAACTTCGCGGAGTGAATGCCGATCACTACCAGTTCATTTGGAAATTCCATTTCGAGCTTCTCCAGGTCGGGAATGATGTGCTGGCAATTGATGCAGCCGAAGGTCCAGAAATCAAGCAGTACGATCTTTCCCTGGAAGTCCTTTATGGAATAGGACCGGTCGGTGTTGAGCCAGCCGTAATTGGTATTGATCTCGGGCGCGTCTTTCGCATTGCTCTGCACAGGCGCAGACGCCGGAGTATTCTTCGGGGTATTGGTGCAGCCGGCAAAAATAAAAAGCGAGAAAGCGAGTACGATGGGAACAGGGATCTTTTTCATAGCGTATAAAATTAACGCAAATGATTTTTACCATCCCTGGTTTTGCGGTGATAAGTCCTGTCGCCGGGAATTATAACGAAGCGTTGGCTTATTCCTTGGGGGAGGCCTATCCTTCTTTGTGTATTCTCCTGTGCATTCCGAACGCGGTAGTAAAGCCGAACTGTTGGTAGAATGGAGTAAGGCCTTCGCCGGTGAACAGACCCACCAGTGAATTATCCGGCGCGTGTTCGTCCAGCCACTTCGTCAATTCTTTCATCATGGCCGTGCCCACCCGCTTGCCCTGCCATACGGGTTCCACCATCACATCCTTCACATAGTAGAAACTGATCCCGTCTCCAAGAACCATGGCGCATCCAATGATCTTGCCAGTATCGCAGTCTTCTGCCACGACGGCAAATAATGAGGCGGCCAATATCGCTTTCACGGTTTGCTCATCGGAGGAGGATGACCAGCCAACGGCCGTCACCAGATGCCGGTATTGCTGCGGTGTTGGCTGTCTCGCATGCACGCGTACCTGTGATGGCGGTAACACCTGCCGCGGTTCACGGTCTGTCACCGGCGCCGAAAAAATGAGATAGTAGCCATTCATTTCGCGAACGGTATAATCCGCCATGCCCCATGGGCGGTTCTGCAGGGGAGTAACGATATCGGCGCCTTTCTTCTGATGCAGGTCGTAAAGCGTTTCCAGGCGCTCCACCTTTATCCAAACCGAATGTCCCTCGGAGGCCGAAGCCATCTCGGGATCAAGTGAGAACTGTACGAATACATTGTTCCAGGAAACGCCTCCATGATTGGCCGGCTCTCCCCATGTCCATTGATGAGGGAATCCGAGTTTTTTCTGCCAATAGGAAATTGTTTCGGAAATATTTTTTACCGCAAGCACGGGCTCTGCGTGCAGGAGGACTGGAAGAAGGCCGGGTTCACTGTTTGTCATGAAAGAACAATTTGATAATTGGGCGTGCTCCGATGAGAAGTCCCCGTTCTACCTGAGGATCATTGTCAAATTACCAAATTATCAAATTGCCAAATTGTCTTCATACGAATTTAAGCCATCTGTTTTCCGGGTGATCTCTCTTATACCTCGCATACCAGCGACACGCAAGGAACAATAAAATGAGATCGACAAGGTACACGAGATAAAGCATGCTCAACTGCCATTTCTGTTCATCAGGCACCATGAATACGTAGGGAGCAGTGTTGTACCATTCCTGGTGCGGCTGACCCGTCATTAAATAATTAAACAGCAAGGCCGAGACATGGATCAATGGTATGTGCAGGAGGTAGTAAAACATGGGAACCCTGCCGAATATGGAGAGCGCCCTGCTTAGCCAGCCCTTTGCTTTCTCCGCATAGGGCACTAAGGCGATCACCGGACCGAGAGTCATGAGCAGGTATAATTGCGAGGCGGGATATTTCTTTTGATTGAGCAGGCGGAAGAGGAAAGGCGGTGCATCCTCCGGCGTGGGTTGACGGAGGAGAATGGAGCAGCCGATCACGATGAAGAGAATGATGCATGACAGGCCGGTCCAAAGGCATATCTTCCTTCGCTTTACCGGATCCATTCTAATAATAAGACCGAAGCCGTAGCCGGCGGCCATCACGCCTATCCAGGGCACGAGCACATAGAGAATTGAAATGCCTGAAGGACCTTCGAGTCCCGAGGGGTAAATGAATTCCCAGAATTTTCCGAAAGGAATTCGCAGGTTAGAGGGAAGCACGCGAGGCACGTATTCAAACAGCTGCTGAAGAAAAATGATGAGTAGTCCAATGATGGCCACTGCAGCAGGCCTCAGCCAGATAAACGCTGCCATCAGCACCATGCACCATCCCAGCATCCAGATGATGCCGGCCAGGATAAAATTCCCAAAATCGAGATTGAAGGTCCAGCAGAAGCGTATCAGTGTAAGTTCGAGAACCACCAGGAAGAGGCCGCGCGTGATAAGATACGCTGCCAGTTTCTTCTTATTGTTGAGTGCGATACCATAGAGAAGAATACTGGTGCCCGCAAGGAATGCAAATGCGGGTGCGCAAAAATGAGTGACCCAACGCGTGAAGAAGATGCCGGCGGTATTACCTCCCGCGGGAAGCCCCGAATAGACGCGGACATGATCGATCGCCATCAATACCATGACGGCGCCACGAAGGATATCGACGGACGGCGATCGCTGGGCAGCGCCACTTCTTTCCGTTAGTGTTCCTGTGCTCATATCGAATGGTTTTGGTTCATTTAAAGTAAATAAAATTC
>DATHKS010000117.1:0-2223 GCA_035488975.1 Chitinophagaceae bacterium
ATCGGGATCTTCTTGCTGTGTCCTTCCACGAAATGACCGACGGCTTCTTCCGTTTTTGAGAAACCGAGTTCCCTGGCGAATGTTTCATTGATAATGTATTCCTTCACCGTATCGCTGGCCTGCGGCCATTGGCCGTATTTCAGCTTCATGTTATATACATCAAAGAAATCCTTTCCTCCATTTTTGACCTCCACCATTTTCTCGACTATTTCTTTTCCATTATTCACCTTCATCGTCGTGGAAGACGTGTTGTTGCTCGCGGGTGCAGAGCCGCCCAGGCTTACATTCTCGATATCAGTAATGGACCTCAGTATTTCCAGCAAGGCAAAACGGCGACGGTCTTCCTTAGCGGCATAAAAATCCCAGGGTGTACTTACCGTAACGATGGCGTCCTTCTTATACCCCATATCCTTATTGAGCGAGTAATGTATCTGCTTGCTTACGATGAGCGTGGCGATGATGAGGAACTGCGCGATCACAAATTGCGTGATCGTGAGTGTCTTCCTCAGCCATGCCTTCGATCTGCGGGAACTGCCACTATATAGTTGCGACTTCAGCACGTTCACAGGCTGGAATCTTGTCAGCACGAGTGCCGGGTAGAAGCCCGCGAGACAGGCGACAACAACGGTAAGCAATCCGAGGAAGAGCCAGACATGAGGCTGGTTGATGGAGAAGAATCCAACTTCCGGCGGAATGAAATCACCGAAGATATGCAGTAGCCATGGCGATATCGCCAATGAAACGATGGTAGCAAACAACGTAAGCACGAATGTCTCGCTCAGGAACTGTATGATGAGTTGCTTCTTGCTGCTTCCCGCCGTCTTGCGGATACCGATCTCCTTTGCGCGAAGCGCCGATTGTGCCGTGGTCAGGTTAATGAAGTTGATGCAACCCAATAATAAAAGAAATGCCGCCACTGCCAACAAACCATACAGGGTTTGCTTATCAGCCTGGCGGCTACCGAATGTATCGTAGTCGGAATTAAAATGCAGATCGCGGAGGGGTTGCAGTGAATTGACGGTTGAATACTTGCCCGCATCCTCATCGTCCTTCTTCGGCGCGTTGTATTTTTTCCAGAGACCGGGGAATTGGGCCTCCACTTGTGCTTTCGTAGTATTCTTACTCAACTTGACGAACAACTGGCTGTCCGAATTCACATTTCCCCACTCGTCTCCGCCATAGTGATCCTTCAAACCCGTGTGCGTTATGGTTCCCATGGAAATGAATTCCTTGAACTTGAAATCCGTGGCCCTGCCATGGGCGTCGAGGTCCTTAACGATCCCCGATACGCTCACCGTGATCGTGTCGTTGTAGGTCAGCTTCTGCCCGATGATATCAGCCGGATTCCTGTCACCGAAGTATGCCTTGGCCCTGCTTTCAGTCAACACCACTGTTAGCGGCTCCTTTAGCGCAACCTGCTTCGACCCCGCGAGCCATTCGTAATCGAACACTGAGAAATAGAACTGGTCGGCATAAATGATATTCTCCTGTTTCTTGAATACGGCCGCCGATGGGTCTATTGCACCGGAAACGCGAACCTTCTGCTCCCCGGATGTCACGAAATGTGTTGTTAACTCGAGGCCGGTAAATTCATTCCGCAATGCGACGGGCATCGGCATGGGAACGCCTGAATTCTTGAATACCGCATCTCCCGGAAAGCTTATTACCGACACGACGCGATAGATCCTGTCGCCATCCTTCTGAAATTTCTCATAGTTGAATTCATGTTGCACCACCAGGTAGATGACCAGCGATGCGCTGATCCCAATGCTTAATCCCAGGATATTGATCAGGGAAAAGATCTTATTCCTGCTGAACTTGCGGAAGGCGATGGTTATATAATTCTTGAACATCTGAGTGGTTTCAATTTTCAGTATGACTATATCGATAAATCATTCGGTTCGCAACGATTTCACCGGGTTGGCAACCGCTACCCGGTACACCTGCGAGCCCATTGTCAACAAGGCAATACTGAGAAGTCCCAAAAGACTGCCAAGCGGAATGAACACGCCGATGCTTGTGCGATTGGCAAACAGGTTTAGAAATGAATATCCTAAAATAAAGCCGATGGGCAAGGCAATGCATCCCGCAATGACCACCAACTTAAGGAAACTCCTCGAAAGCAGGGAAATGATCACCGGCACACCTGCGCCCATCACCTTCCGGATGCCGATCTCCTTACGACGGACCTGGATATTATAGGTCACCATTCCCAGCAGGCCC
>DATHKS010000118.1:0-3388 GCA_035488975.1 Chitinophagaceae bacterium
CCACCTGGTGGATAATGCCGGCACCCGGCTTCCAGAAACCAATTCCATATTTATTGGAGATGGAGGCCAGGAAATCGTAGACCTCCTTGTTCACTTCATTGGCCGTTGCCAGATCGGCTACGGCGCCGGTCTTAGCCTGTATCAGGTGATCGCAATGGACGGTACTAGGTACAGCTACCCTCGTTCTTCCGGCAGTGCTGAACTGGAGTAAAGCCATCTGGGCAGTCGCATCCTGCATCGCTACACGGTCCGGCGCAAAATCTACATAGTCCTTGCCCCTGTTGTACACGTTTTTCGGAACAGTCCCGAATAAGTGAGCATACAATATCTTTTCAGTCATCGTAAGTGGCTTCCCGATAAGCTGGCGGGCAACTGACACTTTAGCGGGCAAGTCTGCGTACACTTTCTTAATGAGGTCTAGGTCAAAAACCATGTGCGTGATTTAGGAGATGAATGGATGGGACCACAGGCAACTGATCACAGATTCGGGGAGATAAAGCCGACTATTGACTGTCGACAGTGGACCTTTTTCAAAGTGATGCGAATTTACGCAATAAGATTTTTAAAGCAAGGGGATTGAGTAGAATTTATGTATGATTAACAAGAATGTTTTCTATTTATTCATTAGAAGAATAGAAAAATGTTATCGATTTTTCGGAAAGAAGTATGAGCGGGAAATCACTTTGCACAGATCACGGTTGTTGCCGTACGGCTGACTTGACAAATCCACTAATTGTGCATACCTTAGTAAATAATATGAGCCGGTTCAAGGATTTTGTGGAATGGAACGCCTTCGGCGTGTGTGCTGCCATCGGCAACCGGATGGGCATTTCAACGAGTAAGATCCGCCAATATTTCATGTATGCCTCCCTCCTCACCATGGGTTCGCCGATCATCGTGTATATGGTGCTTGCGTTCTGGCGGAATATGAGAAAGTATGTCTCCGCCGCCAAGAGAAACCCCTGGTATTATCTCTGATCCGCCCTTCGGG
This sequence comes from Chitinophagaceae bacterium, assembly GCA_035488975.1. Taxonomy (GTDB): domain Bacteria; phylum Bacteroidota; class Bacteroidia; order Chitinophagales; family Chitinophagaceae; genus DATHKS01. The sequence goes on from DATHKS010000118.1 coordinate 992, forward strand.
CATCAGATCAGTTCCTTTACTTTAGCTATCACCTTATCCACTTCCTCCTTCGTATTGTGCCTGGAGAAAGAGAACCGTACCGTAACGAGGCTGGGATCATTATTGAGCGCCCGTATCACGTGCGACCCCACATCGGCGCCGCTGCTACAGGCGCTGCCGCCCGAAACACAGATATGGTTGATATCGAGATTAAAAAGGATCATTTCCGATTTCTCCGTCTTGGGAAATGCCACACTTAGCACCGTGTATAGCGATCTGCCGTCCACATCGCCATTGAAAGAGGCGCCTGGAATATGCCTGCTGATCTCCTCTTTCATATAACTCTTCAATGATGCGATATAACTGCTATAGACCTCGTAGTTCTGCATAGCAAGCGTTAAAGCCTTTGCAAAGCCAACGATGCCGTACAGGTTTTCCGTACCCGCCCTCATATTCCTTTCCTGGCCCCCGCCGAAGATGGTGGGCTTGATCTTCACATTGTCGTTCACATAAAGTATTCCCACTCCCTTAGGTCCGTGAAATTTATGACCCGCACCTGAAATGAAATGAACCGCCGCCTTCCTCAGATCGAGTGGATAATGACCCACCGTTTGCACGCAATCGGAATGGAAGATCGCATTGTATTTCCTGCAGAGGTTCCCCACCGCATCGATATCGAGAAGGTTCCCGATCTCATTGTTCGCATGCATGAGCGTGACGAGGCATCTCTCCTTGTGAGAAGCGAGCTGTTGCTCGAGATCCTCGAGGTCAACATGCCCCGTGGGCAATAGCTTCACGAAACTGCTGGTCACCCCCTCACCCGCACCATAGTGTTCTACGGTATGAAGTACGGCATGATGTTCTATGGGCGATGTGATAATATGCCTGCAACCGAGATCCCGTATCGAAGAAAGGATAGCGGTATTGTTACTCTCCGTACCTCCGCTTGTAAAGAAGATCTCTCCCGGATGCGCATTCAACAGCTTCGCCACCGTTTTGCGCGCACTCTCGATCGCCAGCCTCGATTCCCTTCCATAGGAATAGATCGAGGAGGGATTGCCAAAGTGAGTGGTCAGGTAGGGAAGCATCGAGTCCAGGACTTCCTTATCGAGAGCGGTGGTAGCGGCGTTGTCAAAATAAATACGATCCATAATCTGCAATTCTATGTGAACTTTCACAAGCCAGGGTACTATCAGGTTCCTGTCTTGTTTTGGAGCCGCAAAGATAATTAATCCCGTACTGGCTGCGAAGATTTATACGGGATTCCAAACGAGCTGGAGGAACTGCCGCCCGGGAGGTGTAAAAATCGGTGTGAAGGGCAAAAAACCGGCAATTACCCGTACCCGGAAGAAAATCTTTTCCCGAATAATAATAACACTCACTCCCCACCGAATATCATACCCGTTTTCGCAGCCGCCATTTTGCCGCAGGTTCAATATTAAACAACGCTGAACACTCCAATTAGTTCCCGCAATTATCTTTTTTCTCCTAGATCAGGAAGAAGTAAATTAGTGTACCAACCAACACACCTGCATGAACGAATTAAATGAAAGCCCTCAATCTCACGATAGCCGCCGCAACTTCCTCAAGAAAGCCACCGCGGTTACCGCACTGACAGCCGCCTCTCCCCTGCTGCTGAAAGCGGGCGAGCACGACGAGAAGATCGCCGCATATTTTGAAAAGATCCCGCTCAGCATCGAAGTAAATGGAACTCCCCATACCCTGGACGTGGAGCCACGCGTGACACTGCTGGATTTCCTGCGTGAGCAACTATCATTGACCGGCACCAAGAAAGGTTGTGATCACGGCCAATGCGGCGCCTGTACCGTTCATGTGGATGGTAAACGCATTAATTCATGCCTCTCGCTTGCGGTAATGAATGAAGGCAGGAAGATCACCACCATCGAAGGACTGGCGGATGGCGACAAACTGCACCCCATGCAAGAGGCATTCATGCATTTTGATGGATTCCAATGCGGTTATTGTACCCCCGGGCAGATCATGTCGGCCATAGCCTGCGTCAGGGAAGGACACGCCGGAACAAACGACGAGATACGCGAATACATGAGCGGAAATATCTGCCGTTGCGGAGCCTATCCGAATATCGTCGATGCCATCATGGACGTAAAGAAAGGAGGAAAGAACATATGATCAACTTCGAATACACCCGGTCGTCCACCGTCAGGTCCGCGATCGAATCCCTGGCGAAGAACCCCACCGGCTCGTTCATTGCCGGCGGCACTAACCTCGTCGATCTCATGAAGCGCGGCGTAACAGCTCCCACGCGACTGATCGATATCAATGCCCTTCCCCTCAAACAGATCGGGGATAGTACGGCGGGCCTGCACATAGGTGGCCTGGTCACGAACAGCGATCTCGCTGACCATGAATCCGTGAAGACATATTACCCGTTGCTTT
>DATHKS010000119.1:0-2996 GCA_035488975.1 Chitinophagaceae bacterium
CTTCAAGGATTTTTCTACACCGGTGCGCCCGGACAATCCCATCCCCTACATGAACCAGAAGGGAGTGGTGGAACGGGATCTGACGAAGAAGGAAGCGTATTACGTTTTTCAATCCTATTGGACAACCAAACCGATGGTGCATATATATGGACATAACTGGCCGGTGCGCTGGGGCGATGAAGGCGAAGCGAAGATGATAAAGGTGTATTCGAATGCGCAGCAGGCAGAACTCTTTGTAAACGGAAAGAGTTATGGAATAAGAAAACGAAATAGCCAGGACTTCCCGGCGGCAGGACTGCGCTGGAATGTACCGTTGATAAAAGGAGCGAATACGGCGATTGTTGTTGCGAAGGCCGGCAATATCGTGTTACAGGATACGATCCATTTTCAATACCAGGTAGAGAAATGGGGTAAGCCCGCGAAGTTGCTATTGGAGAAATTGACGGAGAAAGACGATATCGTAACTGTACAGGCTAAGCTGGTGGATGAAAAAGGAGTGATGTGCCTCGATGCGGCGAACTGGATAAATTTCGGATTGGCCGGCGAAGGAAAACTTATCGATGACCTGGGGACCTCGGGCGGATCGCGCCTGGTGCAGATGTACAATGGCCGCGCCACCATCAGGGTGCGATTGAATAAAGGACAGTCGATGGTGAGCGCCAAAGTAGAAAAAGTAGGCATTCAGTTCCTGGGGCTTTAGATCTATTCAAGAATGCCACCTCGTATGAGACCGTTTTAAATTTAATAATTCAGCATAAAAGAATTCGATGAAGTATCTATTGTTTGCCTTATCGTTTTTCATTCTTTCCTGTTCGGGACCACGAAAGGCCACGGGCCGGGAGACTGCATTTTTTTACAATGAAATAGCAGGGACGCTTCGCGAACAGGTACTGCTGAAGGCGGAATGGGCCATGCAACAGGGTCCTGTTACCGTCACCTCGTCTCATTCTCCGCGGAGTGCGGGTGGACTTCATGATTTCTATAGCGAAGGCGATTATTGGTGGCCGAACCCGGTAAGCGTGGATAGTCCATACATACAACGCGACGGCATGACGAATCCCGCCAATTTCATTGAACACCGCCAGGCAATGATACGGTTCAGCCAGCTAATCGGCGCACTCGCTGCCGCCTATAAACTCACGGGCGATGAGAAATACGTGCGGCAGGCCATGCTGCATTGCCGCGCATGGTTCGTGGATACGGCAACCCGGATGAATCCCAACCTCCTCTATGCACAAGCCATAAAGGGCAGGGCAACGGGCCGCGGCATCGGCATCATCGACACCATACATTTCATGGAAGTGGTGCAGGGCCTGCTCGCCATGGAGATGGCGAAGAGCATGGATGCGAACTCGCTCCTTGCGATCCGGTCATGGTTCGAGGAATATCTTCACTGGCTAACAACGCATCGCTATGGAAAGGATGAGATGAATGCAGAGAATAATCATGGCACTTGCTGGGTGATGCAGGTTGCCGCGTTTGCAAAATTCGTGAACGACACGTCCCTCATCAAATTTTGCAGCGACCGTTATAAACAGGTCCTATTACCGGGACAGATGGCAGCCGACGGCAGTTTCCCCAGGGAAGCAAAACGCACAAAGCCCTATGGCTATTCCATCTTCAATCTCGATGCGATGACGACCATCTGCCAACTGCTCTCCACGAAGAAGGACAATCTCTGGGAATATACCACCGCCGATGGCCGCTCGATAAAGAAGGGTATCGAGTACCTTTATCCCTTCATCGCAGACAAAACTAGATGGCCGCACCCCAGGGACGTGATGTACTGGGATGACTGGCCTGTAGCGCAACCCTTCCTCGTATTCGGCGCTGCCAGGTTCAACCAGCAGGATTGGTTCACTACCTGGAAGAAACTGGATCATTCGCCCGCCGTGGAAGAGGTGATCCGCAACCTTCCGGTGCGAAATCCCATCATATGGTTTCAATAGGATCAACCCGCATTTTCTAACCCGAAAAAAATAATGAATGAAACGATCGGTCTACATATTACTTTTCACCCTGGGTTCTTTCACTATTGCACATGCTCAGCCCATTCTCCCGAAGAATATTTTGCATGATGCCGCTGCACAGACAAGGGTACTGTTGCAGGAAACGAAGAAGGCGTCAGCCGCGAAGCCGGATAATTTTTCACCGCGAACAATAGAGAACGGAGAATTGAAACTGGTGGCTTCGCGCGACTGGACGAGTGGTTTCTTTCCGGGTGAGCTATGGTTCCTCTATGAAGCGACGGGTGAGAAGGACTGGGAACAACAGGCTCGCCTGTTTACAGAGAAGATGGAAAGGGAGAAGACAAATGCCAGCTCGCACGACATAGGTTTTAAGATCTATTGCAGCGTGGGTAATGGATATCGCCTCACAAATGATGCGACCTATAAGGATATCATCATTCAAGCCGCAAGAACCTTATCCACGCGTTTCAACCCAAAGGTCGGCTGCATCCGCTCATGGGATCATCATAGCGAGGTGTGGGCCTATCCGGTGATCATCGACAATATGATGAACCTCGAATTACTTTTTGCAGCCACGAGACTCAGCGGCGACTCATCCTTCTACCGGATCGCGGTGAGTCATGCCAATACAACTATGAAGAATCATTACCGGCCGGACAATAGTTCTTATCATGTGGTGGACTATGATACGGCAACAGGCAAGGTAATAAAGAAGAACACGCACCAGGGATATGCGGATGAATCTGCATGGGCGAGGGGACAGGCCTGGGGCCTCTACGGGTTTACGATGTGCTATCGTTTTACGAAAGACAAGCGATACCTGGAACAGGCGGAGAAGATCGCACTGTTCATGCTACGGCATCCGCATATGCCGAAGGACCTTGTACCGTACTGGGACTACGATGCCCCGGGCATTCCGAACGAGGAGAGAGACGCATCCGCCGCAGCCGTGCTTGCGTCCGGGCTCTACGAATTGAGTACCTATAAAAGCCAATCCCGCTATAGGGAGACTGCCGATACTATCAT
>DATHKS010000120.1:0-2943 GCA_035488975.1 Chitinophagaceae bacterium
AATGAGGCGTGCTCCGATGCGCAATGACTCTTCTTATAAGAATCATTGTCAAATTGCCAAATTATCAAATTACCAAATTGAAGAATTGCTTTCTATCGATGGATACAGAAACACAAATCCCGCCAAATGCGCCTTACTACAACTCACTGTCGCGCTCTTCAGCACTTCGATGCTCATTTCTCCCAATACCATTTTTAGAACAAAGGCAGGAACGTAGATGGGGATATAGAATTTTCCTCTCATCGCCTTGGCGAGTTGAAGCACGAGGTTCTTGTTGGAGACGGGCTGCGGCGCCACGGCATTATAGACGCCGTTTAATTTATCATCTTCTATTGCCGTGATATAGAAACGAACGAGGTCATCGATGTTTATCCAGCTTATCATTTGATTTCCTTTTCCGAGGATCGTCGCTATCCCGAACTTCAGGGGTTTTCTGAATTCCTCCAACGCACCCCCTTCGCGGGAGAGCACGATGCCGGTGCGCAACCTCACGAGTCTCTTGCCCATTTTCTCAGTAGGCGCCAGGCTATCCTCCCATGTCTTGCAGGCTGAGCCCAGGAAATCGTCGGAGGCAGGATCTTCTTCCGAGAAGGGCCGGGGATTGGGAATGATGGGGTCCGGGCCATACCAACCGATGGCCGATGCGCTTACAACCGTCCTCACTTTATTGGGATATTCCTTAAGGGCCTTGACAAGAAGCTCACCACTCTTCAACCGGCTATCCACGATCTCCTTCTTTCGTTTCTTACTCCAGCGTTTATCGGCTACTCCCGCCCCTGCAAGATGAATGATATGATCCGCCGTTGCAATGGCGTCCTTATCGATCGTCTGCGCACCAATGTCCCAGGCCGCGTACGATAGGCCCGCAATGGCTTCATGCGACGAGGGATCTCTCGTCAGGATGATCACGCGGTAATTCTTCTCGATTAGCACCTTTGCGAGAGCCCTGCCGATCATGCCGGTACCGCCTGTGATGAGGATCGTATCCATAGATTGAATATAACTTTTTTACTAACAGGTGTGCCATCGTTTTGTTGTGCGGATGCCTGTAACCCGGCCCGCATTCCGCTCGTCATAGGCAGGCGTGGCAAAAAAGCGGCCAGTGCAGGCATATCTAAATGTGATCGACGGTTTTTATTGTTACGTGGGCAAAAAACTTATCTTCATCTGGAATTAACCAACAGCTATGAGTTCTATTCTCTCGATCTCTGATCTTAGTAAAAGGTACGGCGCCATACAGGCGCTCGACAAAGTTTCATTTGAAGTTCCGGAAGGAAGTGTATTCGGTATCCTTGGCCCGAACGGAAGCGGAAAGACGACCATCCTGGGTATAGTCATGGATGTGCTCAAGGCAACCAGTGGCAGTTTCTCCTGGAATGGTCATCCCGGCAGCAGTCATGAACAACGGAAGAAGATCGGTACACTGCTCGAGACCCCGAATTTCTATCATTACCTGAGCGGCTTCCGCAACCTGCAGATCTCCGCTGCCATCAAGGAGAGAAGTGAAGATGACATTCCCCGTGTATTGCGGCAGGTCAACCTGTTCGACCGGAAGGATTCCAAGTTCTCCACCTATTCACTCGGGATGAAGCAGCGCCTGGCGATCGCATCTACTTTATTGGGCAATCCCAACATACTCGTATTCGATGAACCGACCAATGGCCTCGATCCTGCGGGCATTGCCGAGATAAGAGAGTTGATCAGGCAATTGAATCGCGAAGGGAAGACCATCATCATGGCCAGCCATATCCTCGATGAGGTAGAGAAGGTGTGTACGCATGTGGCCATCATTCAAAAGGGCGTCTTAAAGGCCAATGGTTCAGTGAGGGACGTGATGGCCTCTTCTACGGGAGCCGTTGCCTCCGTAGAGATTGAGTTGGTCTCCGATAACCTGGCGGCATTGGAACAGGCGCTGAAGCAGTTGCCGGGAATACTCCATCTCAGCAATTCGGGGACTTCGCTAAATCTCCTGTGTGAAGAAAGTCTGACGGGAACGAAGATCAATCAATTCTGTTTCGATAATGGGATTGTCCTGAGCCAGCTCAACCTGAAACGAAAGAGCCTGGAGAAACGCTTCCTGGAAATAACCGGCAACCAAAGCGACCGTTAATCAACCAAAATAATTATTGCTATGTTTAAATATCTGAAGATCGAATGGATGAAAATAAAACACTACCGTGTGTTCCAGGTGTTTTCCATTCTCTATATGCTGGGCATCCTGATCATCATCTATGTATTCTATAAGGTGTATATTAATCTTATCGGCAGCCTGCAGCAGTCCATCACCGGCGCGCCAAGCCAGGGAAGCGATCTGTTCCGGCTCTTCGGCCCGGAAAACATATGGAAAACGGTCTGCTTCTTCACCAGTTTCCTCTTATACCTGCCGGGTATGGTAATCATTAATCTCTTCATCAACGAGGTCAATTTCAAGACGCACCGGCAGAATATCATTGATGGGTGGAAGAGGGAGACATTCATCTATACCAAGATCGGCCTGATACTTTGCATGTCGGTGGCCATAACGTTAATGAATCTGCTGGCCACCTTCATCATGTTCATGATCACGGATACGTCCTTTTCCTTTACGGGGATCGGTACTCTTGGACTTTCATTCGTTCAGAGTTTCATTTATCTCATGTTTGCCTTGCTGCTTGCCACCTTCTTCCGGCGAAGCGGCGTGGCTATCATTGTATTCTTCATCTATGGCCTCGTGCTCGAATTTCTTCTCATGTGGCTGGCCAGTAAGGTCTATCCGGGCCTTCAACATTTCATGCCGCTACAGGTGGCGGACTCGCTGGTGAAATTTCCAAAGGCAGAGGACTTGTATCGCAATATTCCGGGCATGGCTGTCATGCTACCCGCCGCACTTGTCTATGCAGGATTTTATGTGTACTTGACGGTGAGGAAGTATAAGTATGATGATCTGTAGGTCAATTTGATAAT
>DATHKS010000121.1:0-2895 GCA_035488975.1 Chitinophagaceae bacterium
CAGGTACGGCACCGCGAAACAAGCCAGCCAGATAGCTATTATCATCACTTTCCCGCCAATCGAGATGTCCTGCGTGATCGTTCGCTGCAAAAGATTCTGCATCATCGTCTTTATCTGCTCTTCCTTTTGCGAATAGTGATAGGGCGGAGCCGTCTCTACATCCCTGAATGAAGCATGATGCTTTACGATGGCATTGCGGATCTGCCAGTACTTCTCATCCGGGATATCCTCGTACGAGGTATCCAGGTCGAGACCCTCCGCCTCCACCTTTCTCGTCAGCCTGTCATATCGTACATCGGTGAACATCCGTGACAGCAGGAACGCCGGAAGCAACAGTAGCGCATAGATAGGCCGGCCCGTGCCGTCGAGGGCAAACCAGGTCATGCCGGCTATCGACAGCATCACGAAGATCTTGCCGATCAGCCGGCTGCTATCCAGGAAAAGCCGGTTAAGCAGTTGCCCGCCATCCAGTGGGTACACCGGCAGCAGGTTAAACAGGTTGAGATAGATCAATATCCAGGAAATACGATGAAGCAATACGAGCTTGTCGATATCGGTAGTGAAATAAACAGCCGTGAATTGAAGGAGTATGCCCACAATTATTCCCGGCACAGGCCCTGCCAGCAGGATAATGGAGGACTGCCATTGCGAAACATCCTGCTTCTTTCCCGAAGCATACGCGCCCACCAATGGGATGAAAAAGATGCCGAGGTCAGTGTAATCATAGAATTTCATCGCCAGGAAATGGCCTAGTTCATGAAACACGACCACGCCCGTCAGTACAAGCACAAGCGTCCAGTTCTGGTTGAAGAAATAATAGCCGATCAGGAAATAAAGGGCAAGACTCGTGAGTGACCGCAGCCAAACATTTGCCGTACTCCTGGGCTCTTCCGCCGGGGGCTTCGCAGGATAGATGACCGCCTGTTCTTCAGGGGCTGCGCTTGCGCCAGGGGATAGTTCTATTGGCTCGGGTGTGTTTTCCATTTCAATGATTAAAATAACGTTCCAGGGCGGCATGCAATTGTGCCGGCATAGATGTTCGCTTCATAGTCTCCTTTTCCATGAAATAAAGGATCACCCTCCCGGTGGCCAGCAATTCCTTCTTTTCATTATATACCTCCTGCAGGAATTCGATCTTGTGGTGTACGGGAAGTTCCTTCAATATCACCCGGATCGTCAACAGGTCGTCGTACAATGCCGGGCGAAGATAACGGCATTGTACCTCGATCACCGGCATGATCACGCCCATCTTCTCCATATCGGCGTAGGTCAGACCCAGTTGCCGGATCGACTCTACCCTCGCCACTTCGAAATAGGTAAAAAAGTTCCCGTGATACACAACCCCCATCTGGTCGGTCTCTGCATAACGGACTCTTAACTGCGTATCGTTGCTGAACATGAAATTGAATAATAGTGAAAGTTATTTACCGATGAACCTGTCGAGACTGATCTTTCCCGGCCCCGTGAAGAGCAGGGTAACGAATGCACCCAGGAAAAGGGCTGCCTTGTCACCAACACCGAACGCGTCTCCATGATGAGCAACGAATAAGGCTACCGACATGTTAATGATCAGCGGGATACAGGCAAGTCTTGTGAAAAGTCCCATGATGATGAAGACCGCACAAAAGAACTCCGCGAAGAGCGATAATGCCAGCGAAGTTGGCTGCCCGATGTGAAAAGGATCGATCATCTTGGTGGACATCGATGAGAAATGCATGAGCTTCGAATAACCATGCGGGATCATCAATCCCCCGAAAACAACACGCATAACAAGCGTGGCAAAACTAATTCCATTGTCAGAATACTTGATGCTGAAAAGTTTTTTCATCTGGTGTTGATAGTTGAGGCGCGAAAATACAGAAAGAAATGCTAACGCTCATGTAGCTGCAGATTCGATTGAAATGTTAAACATTATATATAAAGTGACTTATCCACACCTGTTTGGAATGATGTTTGGCCGTACTTGAAATAATTTGAATATTCGCGACGTTTATCCCCCAACGGTTAAAGGACACCTTTCATGAAGCAAACATTTTTACTGGCAATTGCGACGGTAACAGGCACTGCTGTATTCGCTCAGCAAACAGCGTACTATACCGATCCGGATACGAAGTTCAAAGAAGCGAAGGAGTATTTTCAAAAGGAGCAATACAGCCTTGCTTATCCATTACTCAAGGAGTTGCAGCAATCGCTCAGGGAAACGGATAAGGTAAACCATTCCGTTACTGCCCAGGAGATCGGCTATTATACTACCGCCTGTGCGCTTAAACAGGATGAGGGCAGGGCCGAGGAAGAAGCCATCGATTACATCGACCTTGAGAAGAATACCGCCCGCGTAGAGATGATGAACTTCCAGCTCGGGGAGTTTTATTTCCGTCACCGGGATTTTCACAAGGCAGTTGAGCGTTACGAACAGGCCAATATCGCCAACCTCAGCAATAAGGACATCGCCCTTATGAAGTTTCACCAGGGATATGGGTATTTCACCTTACAGCAATTTGCAAAGGCCAAGCCTCTTTTCAATACCATCCGCTCGATGAAGGACGATCCCAATTATCTCGATGCGAATTACTATTATGGCTTCCTTTCCTTCCGCGACAAACAATACAGCGAAGCGCTGGAGAGTTTCAAACTTGTCGAGAACGAAAAGGCCTATGCCACCGTCGTTCCCTATTACATCGCCCAGATCTATTATATCCAGGGCCGCAAGGAAGAGGCGCTGAGCTATGCAGAAGCCAAGATCAAAACAGGTCAATCACAATACTACGATCTCGAGCTGAAGCAAATGGTGGGACATGCCTATTTCGAAAGGAAGGAGTACCCCAAGTCGCTTCCTTATCTTGAAGATTATGTAAAACGCGCACCGAAGGTCCGTCGCGAGGATCTCTACGAACT
>DATHKS010000122.1:0-2268 GCA_035488975.1 Chitinophagaceae bacterium
CCAAGCCCGTAGGCCGTTACCGACAGGTAGATATTCTGGACCGCGCAGGCCACCGCTTCAATATCCTCTATCTCCGGGATATTGGGATTGGAACTTCTCTTCATCCCGATGGCGATGACATGGGAGGCCTTCAGCGGATTCTGTTGCATTTTGAGGAAGGCGCTCTCTTTGAAACTCTCTCCGGCCAGCTCCTTATACAGGCCACTTTGGAAGTCGGCCAATTTCTTCAGGCCATTGCCCGAGAATACGGTAAAATGCCAGGGCTCGCCCTTTCCATGATTGGGAGCCCAGGTGGCATTGGTAAGAATTTCCTGTATTATGTCGCGACTCACTTCTTTTCCTTCGGCAAACTGATCGGGGAATACGGATCTCCTGCTGCGGGCCAGGTCATTGAAACTTTCAGGGCTCATGTTTTTTTTGCAAAAGTAACGGAAGGCGGCGTTTATGATTTTTATTAATCATCAATAGCGGGAATAGAAGATCGTCGCTACCTGGCAGCCGTCTGTTGTATTCGCCTGGTGAGGAGTATTTGCCGGGATAAATACGGACATGCCGCTTTCGACCATTCTTATCTCATTACTCAGTTTCAACTGCAGTTTTCCTTCCAATACCACCAGTTTGCTATCGTTGTCATGCTCGTGCAAGGGGATGCATTGCCCTGGCTTCAATTGCATGCAAGTGATGGCGAGATGGTCCGAATGGATCGCCTGCAAGGCATTGCCATCCGCGTTTGCCGGAAATTCGATGATATCTATCATGTTCCTGATTTCAATGAATGATTATTTATCCCGGCCAGTCCTCTTAAAGCACACTTTCAATGAATGCCTCGGCGATCTGCCGTTCCGATGGCAACCGCGACGTTAATGGAAGATTGTCTTCATTTTCCAACAAGCTCCATATCTCATTTCTCGTGAATCCGGAAGCCTGCAAGGCATGGAAAGAGAAATTGATCTCCGATGTATCATATTCCGTTATGACCGGCCCCTGCAACTCCGGTGAGCAGATGTCGGTGATCATCGCGTAGTTGAAGACAAGGTCTCCTTTCTTAATGATGAACTCGATATTGTATGCCTTCGCGAATGTCTCCGTTGTGGCGAACTTTCTTCTTAGCCAGGGTGTGAGGGAAATGATGTACACATCCAGGAGATTCCTCCGGAATTCGAAACCGTTGTCGCGGAAAGTGGTTCCAATGGGCGCGCCATCCTGGATCAACCAGTTCAGGGCGGTTATTTCTTCATTGATCTTCCATTCCTTGTTTCGCGTCGAGATCGAATAGGTCCTGGCAATTCCCAGTCCGTCTGTAAACAATGCCTCCCTCGCCGATTCGTCCTGGCGTAGTATGGTCAGTTGAATGTCTCCATACTTTTCCTGCAACACCTCCAAATGGAGCCGGTGCGCCTGGAATGGAGTAGATCCTGTTATGTTATTCTGCATTTTCATTGTTCATGGTTTAATCGATTAATATTTGCTGTCACGTAAGTAGAACATCAAATATTCAATACGCAATATTCAATGCTCAAGTATCGTGATATGCGAGAAGGCTGACTGAGTGAGGCCGCCATTCACGATTGACGATTCACGATTCACATTCCTGATTTATGTTCAGCACGCAATGTTTCCCCAACCAATTAGTGTGTGCAATTCACGATTGACGATTCACGATTCACGTATCATGACTCACGAATCACGTAGTCACATGCTCACTGCTGCGACACCGGCAGATTATAAAAAAAGTCATCCATCACAACAATATCCACTCCCCCATCCGACTTATCCTTTACACCTAAACCGAGAGGCGCAGCGCCCGACTTGATCCTTACTCGCGTCACTTTTTCGTCCGGGAAAAACACCCCGAGGAAGGAAAATCCGCTTTCTGATACCCTCACAGGCGCCTTGTACACGCCCAGGCTCTTTGTATCGTTAAAAAATTCGAGCGTAGTTGAATTAGCATCATCCACATCGCTGAACACCACTGCGAATCCTTTCACGAATGCAGGGGTGAGTGTGCCGGGCACTTTGAAATTCATATCCGAGGTTACGCTACCGGATGACATGAAGGTCTTCGGCTTGCTGAAGGCATTGAACTGTGCATCATAGGAGGGTTCGATCTCTGAAAAATCCTGTTTGCTTACACGAAATGCGGGAGCGCCATTCATAACGAGACCTCTCTTTCTTCCCGCCGGTCCATTGGGATCGGAGTTGCCGAAGAAATCGCCGGGGAAATTATCAGCATTCGATAGATCATCCGGAACACCGTCCCAGCCGATG
>DATHKS010000123.1:0-2530 GCA_035488975.1 Chitinophagaceae bacterium
GAAACTATTACTTCACGAAGCCCTCGATGGATAAGGAGATCAAACTGACTTTCCAGCGCGGCGGGCAGAACATTGAAGTGAAGATCCACCCGGAACCAAGCCTCTTCAGCGATCTGTACGATGAATGGGTGGACAACAACCAGAAGCGCGTGAATGAGAAAAGCAAGGGCCGCATCGCCTATGGATATATGAAGAATATGGGACAGGGGGAATTGGAGGAATTTATCATTGACATGACGAAGGAGCTGAACAGCAAGCAGGCATTGATATTCGATCTCCGGTACAATACGGGCGGCAATGTGCACGACGAGGTGTTGAAATTCCTTTCCCAGAGATCATACCTTCAATGGAAGTACCGCGAGGGAAAGCTGACTCCGCAATCCAACTTCTCGCCGAGCGATAAGCCGATCATACTGCTCGTGAATGAGCAATCCCTGAGCGATGCGGAAATGACATCGCAGGGCTTCAAGGCGCTGAAGCTTGGCAAGATCATTGGTAATGGAACGTATCGCTGGATCATCTTTACCAGTGGAGTAGGACTGGTGGATGGCTCGGGCATACGGATGCCAGGATGGGGCTGCTATACTCTTGAAGGGAATGATTTGGAGAAAAGCGGCGTACAACCGGATATCCTGGTGAAGAATACTTTCGAGGACCGGCTGAATGAGCGGGATCCGCAGTTGGATAGAGCGATTGAGGAGATCTTGAAACAAATAGGCAACTAAATAATTTGATAATTTGGTAATTTGATAATGTGGTAATGATCCTTACCAGGAGAGTTATTCCCGATTGAAGCACGCCGCATTATCAAATTGCCAAATTATCAAATTATCAAATTTAACATGAAGACTGTCCTTTTTGTCTTAGTGATTCTGATAGGAGTTTCGTCGTCTGCGCAGCTCACTGTCATGACCTACAACCTCCGCTACAACACCGCCAACGATAGCCTCGATGCATGGCCATACCGGAAGGATAAGGTGGCGTCGGAGATATTATTTCATGATGTGGACCTCCTTGGTGTGCAGGAGGCATTGCATGGGCAGATGACCGATCTGGAGGAACGGCTACCCCGCTTTAGATCGGTTGGAGGAGGCCGCGACGATGGAAAAGAGAAGGGCGAGTACTCCGCCATCTTCTACGATACTACCAGGCTACAGCTACTTCAGACGAAGATGTTCTGGTTGTCAGAGACACCGGACATACCCGGAAGCAAAGGCTGGGATGCCGCACTTCCCAGGATGGTGACCTGGGCAAAATTCCGGGACCGACACACGAAGAAGATATTCTTTGCCTTCAATACACACTTCGATCATATGGGGCAGGTGGCGAGAAGGGAGAGTGCGAAGATCGTGCTGAAGAAAATAAAGGAGATTGCAGGAAGCGTGCCGGCAGTCCTCACCGGCGATTTCAATTCCAAACCAACAGATGAGCCCATCGTCATCATCACCGATAAGAATGAGCCTCTACACCTCACCGATTCAAAGGAGATAAGCCTGACGCCTCACTACGGACCCGCGGGCACCTTCAATGCATTTAAGAACAAGGAGCGCGACGATCAGCCGATCGACTATATCTTCCTCAAGGGAAACTGGAAGGTGTTAAAACATGCAACGATCTCGCAGACCTGGGAGGGAAGATTTGGGTCGGATCATTTTGCTGTGATCAGCGAATTGCAAATTAATTAGACAATTTGATAATTTGGCAATTTGATAATGTGACAATGATCCTTATCAGAAAAGTCATTGCTGATCGGAGCACGCTGCATTATCAAATTGCCAAATTATCAAATTGTCTAATTGTGCTTGACGAATCGTATCATCGCACTACTCCCCTCCGTGCTCTCCAGTCTCGCCTCGTAGCGGTTGTCACCCACCATTGCGACCATGAAGGAGGTGTTGGGTGGGATAGAACCGAGATTTTCCGCAACCATGATAAGTTCATTCGTATCGTTGAGGTCGCTGACGGCCAGTTTGATCGTATAGGCGGAACCAAGCAGGCGGATATGCTCGAATATGAGTTTGTCGTTGAGAAAAAGTGAAATAGAGTCGCCATCGATCTCTGCATTATCATAGAAACGAAGTTCGACGGAATCGCCGGTCAGGGGTATCTCCGATACCAGCACCTTCTTACGGGCGCTGAATTTTTCCTGTATGGAGGGAGCGACTATTGGCGCAATTATTTTTTGTGGCGGTGGGATGATGACTTCCGTCTTTTCAACGGGGATGTTTCGGACAATTGGCGCTATTGGCAAGGGTTGTTCTTCCCTCTGTACTGGTGGATGATAGGCGATCAGGGCAATGCTGTCGATGATATCCGGATCGTTGGCGCCGCTCGTATAATTCTCGAGAACGAAGTCCCATTCGTCGGGGAAGGCCGGTGCTCCCGTCTTATCGAGATGAAGGTCGCCGGCACTTATTTTTTCATTTTCGGCCCTGCTTGCTTTTCCATCCAGCATCATTCTTCCGCCGCCCGGACAATTGAAATCCGCACGCGCCAATAAGGGTACCTTCCCTGCAGCCACGGAATGACC